>DATGLK010000107.1 GCA_035294265.1 Candidatus Binataceae bacterium | reverse complement strand
CACCGGGGCTGGTGGTATTGAGCAGGACCGAGACCGTGCTGGTGCCCTCGTTCGCAACGATCAGATCGGGCTTGCCGTCACCGTTGAGGTCCGCAATCGCGACTCCATAGGGCGTGGTATTGGTGCCGAAGCTCTGTTGAGTGGCGAAGCTGGACGTGAAGCCGCGCCCGGCGCCGCCGCCGCCCAAAAGCAGCATCTGGAAGGTCTTGGGATTGGTGGCGGGATTGCTGCTGACACCGGCAATCCTGACCGGGATTGTCGCGCTGGTCGCGCCGGCGGGAATCACCAACGAGCCTGTGGTCCGGGCGTAATCGGTCCCAGCCACTGCGGTACCATCCTGGGTCTGGTACTGAACAAAGGCGTCGTAGCTGGTATCGGAACCGCGCGTAATGGGGAAGTTGAGCGTGGTCGACGCGCTGCCAGTAACCGTCACGTTGGCCCCGGAGATCGCTACCGTGGTGGCATCTCCCCAGGCCGACAGCGAGATGGTCAAGCTGAACAACAGAAGCGCGATTGGCCACAATCGGACTGGGCCAGGCACCAGACGGCGATTTTTTGCCACTAATATTTCCTTTGAGTAGAAATAATAACTTTTTTAACTGCGTTTTATCATCGCGACATTTCGAGAACAAGCACAGCAGTGCCATCTTTTAGTAAAAGAACGATACTAAAGATGCGTTTGAGATTGATTGCTTACATCAGCAAAGGATGGCTGACGTTGGCGTGTCCGACTTGGGCTGTCGGAATTTCGAGCCAGGTGTTGCGCGGTTGCGCGCTGGAGCAAAGTTTCCGGCTGGGCGGATGCGCTTAGAAGGGACGGCCCGGCGCGGTTGCGTCGGGCCTGCCGTCAGGGTGGCTGGTTAAGCAGCGCTCACAAGTGGAGAAATTCCCGGGCGTTGTGGCTCAAGATCTTCTCCTTCTGCTTCTGATTGATGTCGCCGCGCTCGCGCAGCTTGTGCACGGTGCCCGGGAACTCCGAGTCGAAATGTGGGAAGTCGGTCGCTAGCAAGACCCGCTCCTCGCTGAATTCCGCCAGCGCATGTCCCAACAGGGGTTCGTCCACTTCGCAGGTGACGTAGCAGTTGCGCTTGATATATTCCGAAGGCGGCTTGCTGATGTGGGGCGCGAAGCCGTTCTTGACCCGGGCGTAGTCGTCATCCATCCGATGCATCCAATAGAGGATCCACTCGGCGCTGCATTCGAAAAAGGCCACGCGCAGGCGCGGGTGGCGCTCGAAGACGCCACCGGTCACAAGCGCCACCAGGCCGGCGGTGCAATTGAGCGGACGCCCCAGTACGTGCATCGGGAAGAAGCTGTTGAACCGGTTGGTCAGCTCGCCTTGGGTTTGCGGATGGAGCATCAGCGGCACTTCAAGCCGTTCGGCTTCGGCGTATAGCGGTTCGAAGACCGGGTCGTCGAGAGTGCGGGTGAAAGTATAGGGCGTGAGATGAACCGCCTTGAAGTTACGCTCCTTGACGCATCGGCGCAGCTCTTCCACCAGGGCCTCAGGATGGCCCCAGGGGAGTATGCCGATCGGCCATAATCGATCCTCGCGACCTTTGACCAGCCGCTTGACCCAGTCGTTGTAGGCCCGGCACAAGGCGGCACCGAGTTCGCCCTCAGTATAGGTCGGAATGCTCAGGACGGTGGGGAAAAGGAACTGAAAGTCGATTCCCTCCTTGTCGTTTTCGGCCATGCGCAGCGCCATGTCATAACCGCAGACCTGCAAGCGAGCTATCTCGCCGCCGTTCCAATTGGCCGAAGGGTCGTACATGACGTTGTGATTAAAATGCTCGTCGGCGGGGCGGGGCCACGGGTTGAGCTTGTGCCGAAACCTGGTCCTGACGTCCCTGCCCTCACCGATTCGTACGGGAGTATATTGCGCGAACTTGCCTTCCAGCTTGTACACTTCATCCATGAAGTAGTGCTCGCGAAGGTGGGAATCCATGTCAAAGACCTGCATCGTCGCTCCTCCTCAGATGGTCTGATCGTTTCATCGGTCGGTTACAAGCCATCTCTCTGTGGCCTGTGCCGTGCTCCTTCGGCAACGTGATCGAGCGCCGCGGATGGTGGATAATTGGCCGACGCCGAGACGGTGGCGTGGCAGCCGAAAACCACCAGTGATCCCGCCGCCAGAAAAATCGCGCATAAATCGAAGGGCGCGGAATAGTGATGACTCCGGTCGAATAGGTAGCCCACCAAGATTGGCCCGGCGGCGGCGCCGACAGAACCGAACACACCAACAACGCCGGACATCGCGCCGAAGCCGCGCAGCCCCAGGGATTCTGCGACCAGAGCGGGCACCAGGGGCAAATGCACGGTATGCACGAGGCCCCACACCAGGGTAAAAGCCCATAGCAGCAGTGGATCGCCCGACCACATCAGCATCAGGATGCTCGCGCCATGAATCAGCAGCGCGAAGCCCAAGGCGCGCCGGGCCGAGATTTTGTCGGCCAGCACGCCGAACAAGAGCTTGCCGGCGACCGCGACGCCCGCCGCGATTCCCAAGGTGAAGGCGGCGCGCTGGGCGCTATATCCGAGTTGAATCTGGTAGGCGACCAAATGGAGGAAGACCCCGCTGAAACCGAAATAAATGAGAAAATTGGCGCCCGACAGAAGCCATAGCGCGGGCTTGTGTAAGATGCGGAGCAGCTCGGCTTTCTCGCTTCGAGCGGCAGGACTGGGCCGGAGCGCGGCGCGCGCGGATTCTCGCGCCGGCCGGCTACTTATTACCAAGGACAGCGGCAGTGCCATTATTAGCATCGGCGCCGCCAAGCTGATAAAGCCGATGCGCCAGCCCGCTTTGCCGATCAAATAAGCAGCGAGCGGATTGTAGATCGCGGCGCCCAGCGCGCTTCCAGCCATCGTGACTCCCAAGGCCAAGCCGCGGTTAACGTCAAACCAGTTGGCCGCGACATAACTGCACGCCAGCGGTCCGGCGCCCACCATTCCGATCCCGCACAGCAGATGGCTCAGGGCCAGGGCGGAAAAGGAATGGGCGCGGCTGGCTATCAGCAGCGCTACGCCCGCCGTCCCTGCGCCCAGCGCCATCACGATGCGGGCATTTACGACATCCAGTAGGGAGCCGATCAAAGGGACGCAAACTACCTGGGCGATAGTGCCCGGGACCGTGAGAAAAGCGGTTTTGGCCCGGCTCCAGCCGAAGGAGCGAAATATCGAGACGTAAAAAACTGCGCCGGTGGCGACGTTTCCGGCGGAATAAACGAAGGCCATGCTGGCAAAGAGGCAGGCCAGCACCGCCCATCGGCGGAGCTGCTCGCCGCCTCGATCGCTCGCGGCGGCTCCAACCGCGATGAACGCGGTCTGCATAATCGGCCTCCGTAACGTGCATCAGTTAAGTTGCGCGATGCACGGCCGAACAGTCCGAATCAGCGTTGCCACAGGCTGTGTACAGCACAACCAGTGCCAAAAGCAAACTGAGCAGACCTTGCGAAAAATTAAAGGGAAAACTTCGCGCGATTAGCTCTCGCGCCCTGGCAGAGCAACGCGAAAGAAGGTTTTTAGGCGCAACGCCATGAACTGACGTTGCGCCAGCTCGAAGCGCAGCCCCGCCGCCACCCAAGCGATAAAAATATAAATCTAACCGCGATCGCAAACTTCAAGGTTGAGTTGCCAGCCAGAATACTGGATGCATCGTTGAGAATGCTGTTCTGCATCAAGCTGGCCTGTCGAAAGCCGGTACGTTAATGCTGTCCGGAGCTGATCTTGCGGATACCCTCCCAAGAGCCGGGTGGCGCAAAATTCTGATTTTAACTCATTAGTCTGCTGATGATTGCGTCCACCGTCCCGCGGGCCGAGCCGTGCGGCTTAACGCTCCATGGTGGCACGCAATCGGGCCAATCGGCGGAAGTAGGTGGTGGCAGAGTCAGGCTGGTCGCGTCTGGCAACGCGGTTTGGGGAACGAAATCGATGGGAAGTTCGAGCACGGCGACCAGCGCCCCGGTGGTAGTGCGCAGCAATTCCGGAGATATGTTCAAAGCGTTGGCTGGACCCGTCACTCTCAGGCGTGCGGCAAAGGCCCGATCGTAGGTATTGGCCAGTCGGGTGCCGATCAGAGGGAGTTGCTCAAGAATCCAGTGAGCCGAGGTGAATGGCAGCACCGCCAGATGCAGGTCCAGCACGTTGCCGGGCACCGTTACGCTCCCGTGGCCGGCCACTCTGATCACCGCACCGGCAAGCTGAACATGTTCGACCTTCAGCAGATCGGGCGCGAAGGCTAGCCGCGCGCTGATCTTGCGGAAGGGAAGGCCGCTGCGCTCGAGATCGGGGGGTCGGAACTTCAGCCAATTCTCCAGGCTCATGACCTCCATCATTCGAGCCAGCACGTCGGCCCTGCCCAGCGTGCCATCGCTGATCGCAATCGTGGCGCCGCCGCAGGATAGCCGCGGTTGGCCAGCGCCCATCAGCAGGCCGGCGTTGACGCGACTGCTAAGTTGTCCTGTAAGCGGTGGGCGCCCACCCTTGGCGTATCCAAGTATGCTAAAGAGTCTGCGCGCATCGATGCGATGGACTCCACCTATTATATGCAGAAAATGCGCTTGGCTTCGCCAAGTGCCAGCCACGAGAAAGGAGCCGTGCAGGGTATGGCCCGTGAGTGTGCGTACGCGCCAAACACCCCCCTGATTGCCGAGCTCGCCTTTCACATCGGTTAGGCTGGCGCCTCGTAGCAAAACCTCATGCAGATCGATGTTGGCCGACAGCTTGATTGGCCGCGAAGGCGAGCTTGAACCATGAGCGCTGCTTGTCAGCCGATCGACGTTGATCGCATTGAGGTCAAGCCGCTGGCCCGAGAGCGCCACTTCGATCGCCGGATGGACAAAATCCTGAACGTCAGCGCGCAGATTGATGGCGCCGTTACCCATCGTTATCCCATTCAGAGCTGCGCTAACGTGGCTGCCCTGAAGGACAAGGCGCGTCTGACGCACGTTCACGGGGCCATTGACGAAGGGCGAGGCTAGCATCAGCGCCGTGGCGTGCATCGAACCGTTTACGATCGGACGTTCGCTAGGTTGCCAATGAACCGCAAACAGTCCACCGATCTGTCCGCCTACTCGAAACCCTTGCGGCATACCGGCCTGGACCATCGTGGCAGACCAACGTTGCAGATCAAGATGGCTCAGGCGAATCTGTGCTCGCAGCCGGCGGCTGCGGAGCCTCAGAGAGGAATTAAGCGCGAGTGTGCCACTATCCGAGGTTAGCACTCGCGCACGGGTGCGAATGATGTGATGGGAGAGGCGAGCCCGGCAATTAAAAAACACGGTGCGGGGAATGTGGCGGTTTTGAAGTCGAAGCAGCCCCTCGCTTAGCTGCAAATTGATCACTCGCAGCCGAGGCCTGCGATTGTGCATCGTCACTTCCCCGCTGGATCGTGCCCTTGCGTAGAGCAGCGCGCCGGCCTTCAGCAGGTTGCGCGCGACGCGCGGCAAATGGCTTAAGTCTAGCTGGGAGAGCTGCAAGCTCAGTGGAAAAGCGGTTTGGTACCTTATGCTAGAAAGAACACCGTCCGTGCTGATCGAGTCTTTCAGCCGCAGCATTCCATCGACGATTTGCAGTGCGCCAATCTGGGCCGATACGTTCCTGGAGGCAAGCACGCCATGCTCCAGAGTGAAATCAACCTCGTGTTGAACCTGCAGCGTGCGCAGGTCAGAAGGTGCCGTGGCGAAATCCAGGTTGGCCGAGGCAAGGGCCAGGCTGATGCGGGTTTGCTCAAGCAGCATCCGCAGCGCCTGGCGATGCCTGCAGATCGGGTTGGAGCATTGCGCAAGTGCTTGGTGCCATGCGCCGACAGGGGCGTCTAAGCGAAGGGAGCTGAAAGAAATTGTGCCGGCGGGTCCGTTCGCGCTGCCCATTGCCTCGAAGAGTGCCGCCAAGCGCAGCCCCAGCGCTCCCGTGTTCGCGCTGAGCAGAGGGTTGGGTGAAAATGGCAAGGTCAGGGTCAGATTCAGGGGAATACGGCGGGTGGTCGCAAAATCGGCGCTGGTCGAGATCGTCCCGCTGATTTCCATCCGTTCTTCGGAAAGCGAAAAGGAACCGTCAAATCCGGCCTGTCCCAGAGTCGGAACCTGACTCATTTCGATCGCGGCCGTGCCCTTAAGAATACCGGCGCCGCTCAGCGCGAGATTCAGCGTGGCGCGGATAGGGATAGCTTGCGCGGTTGCCAAGGTCAGGGTGGCACGCGCCGGTGTGGCAGAATCGCGCGAAGTGGCGATCGAGGTCCGTCCCGACATGGAAATTCCACTCAAGCCGGCGTGGTACCACGCCAGGTGCGAGATCCAGGCTCGCACAGTCTGGGTGGAGCTCCCGATGCGCCCGTCGAGTTCGAGTTGTGAGTTTTGCGCTGACTGGCCGTCGGCGGCAGAAAAAATCACCTGTCCGCCACTGATCACGACGTTGCGCGCCAACCCGCTGATGACGCGTGCGAAAGCAGCGGGTTGGGCAGTCTCTTTGGGCCAAGAGAATTTTGCCCGGCTGGCCTTTAGTCTGGCGTGCGGATTGACCAGAACGATGTAATCGAGCGGCAGCGGATGGAGTCTCAGCAACGCGCCGTAGCCGACTGTCGCGATCACCTGGCGCGAGGTGGCTGCATCACCCTTGCACGTTGCGCTCAAATGGTTGACGGCCAACTCGACCCCAGTTGGTGTGAAATGTAGGGCAATGCGTCGCGTCCTAATCTGGCAGCCGGTTCTTGCCGACACGGCAGAGAGCAGATCCCTCGTGAGGGTTTTCGAGTGAAATAGGATCACGGCGGCGACCACGACCAAAAGAGTCGCTATGCCTGCGAAGCCCACGATGGCGGCCAGCGCCAATTTTGCGCGACGTTCCATAGAGTAGCGGTGAACGGTTCCAAATCTTCAGCCGGGCGAATAAAGAAAAGCCTACCCGCTCATCACCTTAGCGTGCGGCCTGCTTGGTGCGAGTTGGATTAGAAGCGGCGGACTAAGCGGGAATGCGCGTTTGGGCTGCCTGTCACCGTATGGGTTGGAAGCCCGGTAGGCACATGGTTAGCGCGGCGGATCGTAGCCATGGCGATAACGAAGCGCGGCGAAGATCGGGCGCAAAATCGACGACGTGGGCCAGCTCCCGCCCTCGATGGCCCGGCGCGGTGCATGCCGCTTGGCTTCACCCGGCGGCTTCATTCGCGCTCTCTTGGCGCAGCCGAAGCACGCAGCGCCAGGGCGGGCCGGTGGGCCGGGGATTTGTCCAACGATATAGCGGTCGATGCGGTGGCGGTGATCTGCTCGGGGTCGAGCAGGCGATGGTAAAGCTCTTCGTAGCCAGCGGCCATCGCCGTGACGGTGAAGCGGGTCTCGAATTCTCGCCGGCAATTCTGGCGTGAGATGCGATCGATTTTGTGCGCGGCCGCCACCATCTCCTCGACACTATCGGCCAAATAACCGGTGATCCCGTCGTGGATGATTTCGCGCACCGAGCCGCACGGCCTGGCAATCACGGGCGTGCCACAGGCCAACGCCTCGATCATCACTAGGCCAAAGGGCTCAGGCCAATCGATCGGAAACAGCAGGCCGAGCGCATTGCCCAGAAATAGGCTTTTTTCTTCTTCGTTGACTTCGCCGATAAATTCGACGCCCGGCCCTGCCAGCATCGGCTTGATCTTGGTTTCGAAATATTCCCGATCGGCAGGGTCGACCTTGGCTGCGATTTTGAGCGGTAGGCCGGCGCGGCGCGCGACTTCGATTGCCCAATCCGGCCGTTTCTCCGGGGCGATCCGGCCTAGGAAGGCCAAGTATTTTCCGGGTTCGGACTGGTACTTGAGCACCCCGTCGGGCAAACCGTGATAAACCGTGCCCAGCCAGTTGGCGAAGGGCAGATAGGAGCGCTGGTCGTTGCTGATCGAGACCAAGGGCAGGTCGCGATAGGCGCGATAAATCGGATGCAGATGGGGCAGATCGAGGCGCCCATGCATGGTGGAGACGGTGGGTGTGCTCACCAAGCGGGCGAAGGGGAAGCTCCAGTAGTCAACATGGGCGTGGATAATGTCGAATTCGTGGGCGCGTTCATAAGCCGCGCCCAGGTTGAGCAGAGTGTAGCTGTCGCCATATTTGCTCAGTCCGGCCAGGCGCAGCGATTCCGGCCAGCCCGCGGTTAGTGGCGCGTCGACGGTCGAGTCACCCGAGGCAAACAGATGGACCCGATGGCCCCGTCGAATCAGCTCCTCGGTCAAGTAGGCCACCACCCGCTCGGTACCGCCATAAAGTTTGGGCGGAACGCTCTCGTACAGATGAACGATCTGGGCAATTCGCAGACTCCCACCGCGTGCGATCCGGTTGCGCTTACGATACGGCCCATCGCGCATGCTGATTCCCATGGAGATCTTTCCCAATTGGCTGCAGCGTTAAACTTCGGCGCTGCGGCGAGTGTGAAGCAGACGCGGGCTCGATTGTTCGGTCGCCGATTGCAGTGCGCCCAGGCCGCGTACCTGCTCGTGGTACAATTGCGCGTACAGGCCGTCGCGTGCGAGCAATTCTTCATGGCTGCCGACTTCCATCACCTGGCCCTGGTCGAGCACCACAACCAAGTCTGCTTCCAGCGCGCTGCGCAGCCGATGGGCGATTAGAAAACTGGTGCGTCCCGCCATCAAGCGATGCATCGCCTCATGGATGAGGTTTTCGGATTCGGAATCGACCGCCGAAGTAGCTTCGTCCAGGATCAGAATTCGCGGATCCTTGAGAAAGGCGCGGGCCAGGGCCAAGCGTTGGCGCTGTCCGCCCGACAGCTTGATCCCGTGTTCGCCAATCACAGTGTCCAGTCCTCGCGGTAGGCTTGCTACCAGTCCCTTGAGATTGGCTTGCTCCAGCGCATGCCACAGCGCAGCTTCGTCAGCGTCGGGCCGGCCGTAGTGAAGATTGTGGCGGACTGTGCCGCAGAACAAATTGGTATCCTGGGTGACGATTCCGATACTCTCGCGCAGCGACTTCAGGGTTACGTGACGCACGTCCTTGCCGTCGATCAGGATGCGGCCGCTGCTAGGGTCATAGAAGCGGGGCAACAATGCCGCCATGGTGGTCTTCCCCGCGCCCGATCGCCCCACCAACGCTACCGTGCTTCCGCCGGGCACGCGCAAGCTCACGTCGCGCAAGGCCATGCGGCCGTCGCCGTCGTGCGGGCGATAGGCGAAGCTGACGTGGTCGAACTCCACCGCGCCGCGGGTGACCTTCAGCGGCCGACTCAAGGCATGGTCGGCGATTTCGACTTTGGCGTCGAGAAAGGCAAAGATGCGATCGATCGCGGATTGGGCGCTGGAGATGACACTGGAGAGCTGGGTGAAATGCTCCAGGGGTTGATAAATGTAGCCCAGATAACCGATAAAGGCGACCAGCGTGCCGACCGTCATGCTGTGGCCCATAATCATCACGGCCGCCGCCCACACCACGATCGAGGGCGCCACCCGAGTGATCAGTTCGGTCAGCATCTGCTGGCCTGAAACCAGGCGGACCTTATCCAGGTTATAGCGGCGAAGCAGCGCCGCATGTTCGCGAAAGCCGATGATTTCCTGCTCCTCGCGCACGAAGGCCTTGACCGTGACCGCGCCCACAATCCGTTCGTGCAGGCTGGCCGAAAGCCGCTCGACGCTTTCCTGGGTGGCGCGGCTAGCCTTGCGGATGCGAGGTGAAAAGTAGGAGATCATCACCACATACAGCGGGCCTGCGGCAAGCGCGATCAGGGCCAGACGCGGATCGAGCAGAAACAAAAACCAACCTACCAGCAGCAGCGCGGCGGCGTCCATCCAGACGTCGGTTAGAGCCGAGCCGACAAATTGTTGGGCAACCTCGACGTCGTTAACCAGGCGCGAGGCGATTGCGCCGGCCGGATTTTTGTCAAAAAACGCATTGGGCAGCCGTTGCAGATGGGAGAAAAGGGCGCAGCGCAAATCAAAAATCAGCCCGTTGCCGGCGATACCGGCCCAGTAATTACGAAAATAGCTGGCCACGGACTGAACCAGGTAAAGCACCATCATTACCCCGGTCAGCGCGATCAGCTTGGCCTGCGCGCTCGCACCCAGGCCGATTGCGCCCGCCAGGGTCGTGCACAGGTGGTCGATTACGCGGTCGATCCCGCCTGGGGTGGCCTGCGGAACCAACAAGACGTCGAGCACGTACTTGAAGCTAAGCGGAAAGGCGAAAGGCAGGGCAAACTTGCAGATCCCCATCAACGCCGCTCCGATGGTATAAGCCACATGTCGACGAACAAAAGACAAAAATCTGACCATGGGCATCATCCGTAGTCGCCCGTGCTCGCCCAGGAACCCCAGCTTTCGATCTTCGCTATCGGTGGGAGCCCAAAATTTGTACATAAATCCAACCCGAGAACTGCGGTCTCGGCCCTACTATCCGCAAGGTGCGTGCCTACCCCTCGCATGACGCAGCCCAATCTCGGCTGGAACATTTTCGGCAATGATGCTGGCGCTTATTTCGGCATTCAACTTGAGTTTCGGCTGACTGCCCAATCTTCGGGCCTCAGCCAGTGCACCAAATCGAATTTGAGCTAACCCAAATCCGACCGGCTTCTTCGCGGCAGGCGGTTTGCCCGGCTGCTGGGGGAGGATTTACGGTAAATAGAACACCGATTGTTAAGCCTCAGGGCCAGCAATTTCCCAAACCTAATCTGGGACGGAGACCCGGCAATCACGGCAGACTTGCGGCAGGTCGATGCCGCTCCAGCGGGCCCGGTGCAGCGCGCGGTAGGCTGGACTGTTCCACACTTCCGCGATTGACGAGCGAGCGACATTTCCCGGTGTTACCGTATGCGAGGTATCGCAGCAGCACAGCACGGTATCGCCATTCCAGGTGATGTACATTCTCCAGAAGGGAACCGCGCAAAAGCGCGAGGCCACGTAGCGCGCGGACAAGCCATTGGTCTCGATTTCGCGGTCGGCCTGATTGGCCATTCGAACCTGCTCGAACCTAATCCCGCGGGCGCGCCAGAAAGCGCGCTGGCGATAGATCGAATCGGCGGTGTGGTCGGTTACGGTCGCGGTTACGCGCAAGTCCAGTCGCGCCCCCATCGTGCGACGCATCTCATTGAGCCTCTCGACGTTGGCGATTACTTTATCGAGCTTAAGTCCACCCATGTGACGCGAATATATCGTGGGGTCGAGGCTAGGGATGCTGACCGTGATCTGATCGAGGCCTGCTTCGAGCAGGGCGCGGGCACGCTCTTCGTCAAGGAGCGTACCATTGGTGTTGATTTTGGTCTTGGGTAGCCGGCCTCGGCGCCGACTGGTCACCGAACGAATGATTTGCGGCAGCCTTGAGTCGAGCAAAGGCTCGTTGAGGTAGTAGAAATGGACCCACCAAGTATGATGGGCGAGGATTTCGTCGATCAGCCGGCGCCACAGATCATCAGCCATCAGCCCCTGCGGCTGGGTCTTGGAAACTACTGGATACGGGCAGAACCCGCACTGTGCGTTGCATCGGCTAGAGGTCTCGATTTGGATGTTCAAGGGAAAACGAGGCCGCAAAAGACCGAAAAAAAAGTATTTGGCCAATTCCTCTAGGGGGTTTTGAACTGCATCGGGCGACAGTAATCGGCGGCCTCTTATCAGGTCGAGTGCGGTCTTGATGCTTCTTCCCAGGCGCGTTCCCGCGCCTCGCTGAAGTGAGTTGTTCCGAATTGGGCGATCGATACGGTCACCGATCCTGTGAGCGCTGGAGGAGGACACGACCTGAATTTCCATCAGCGCAAGGCAATACTCAAGCGAAAGCAACCCACGATTACGCCGAGTAGAAAATTGGAGCGCCACGGACGCCGGTGGGCCTCTTTCCATCAGCGCGACGCGCTGCCGGCCAGGATCGCGCCGGAGCGTGCCAACTCGTCGATCTCTGCTGTGCAAAGGCCAATTTCGCCCAGAATTTCCCGCGTGTGCTCGCCGATTCTTGGGGGGTCATAGCGCAAGCCCAGGCGCGTGCCGTCATACTCTACCGGCAGCGCGGGCAATTGCGCTTGGATGTCGTTGGGCAGACGGGTATCGAGAAGACCGCCGCTGGCTTTAAGATGCGGATCTTTTAGCAAGTCCTCGGGCCGGGCCACGGGAGCAAAAGATATTCGGCTGCGTTCACTTAGGGCAGTGGCCTGCGACAAAGTTAGCGAGGCGAAGATTTTACGCAAGGTCGGTATCAGGCGCGCGCGGGCCTGGATACGCAGGTTGTTAGTGGCCAATTGCGGGTCGTCGCCTAAATCGGGCCGTTGGGCCGCTGCGCAGAAACGATGCCACTGGCTGTCGGTGGTGATGCCGACGAAGATCTGATGGCCGTCCTTCAGTGTGAAGACATCGTAAATCGCCCAGGCGGATACACGTTCGGGCATCGGCGGAACAGTGCCCGGCACCTGCGCGGCATAACTCAGGTGTTGGCCCATTAGAAAGACAGCGCTCTCGAACAGAGCACTGGTGAGATGGCGGCCGCGTCCGTCGCGCTCCCGCTCGCGTAAAGCCGCCATAATGGCGATTACGGCAAACAGGCCCCCGGTAATATCGACCACCGAGCTGCCAGCGCGCAGAGGATGGCCGCTGGGGCCCGTCATATAGGCCAATCCCGACATCATCTGGACCACCTCGTCCAGAGCCAAACGCTCCTGGTAGGGGCCGGGCAAGAAGCCCTTAAGACTGGCATAGATGAGCCCGGGGTTGAGTTGTGACAGAGCCGGGTAGGAGAGCTGCAGCCGTTCCATTGTGCCGGGGGCGAAATTTTCCACCAGCACGTCGCTGCCTGCCACCAAACGGCGCGCGATCTGAAGGCCGGCGGCGGTTTTCAAATCGACTGCCAAGCTGCGCTTGTTGCGATTGAAGTAGCCAAAATAACCGACACCGAAGCCTTTGAGTTGGCGGGTCGGGTCGCCGCCAGGCGCGGGCTCGATCTTGATTACATCGGCGCCCAGGTCAGCCAGTACAAGGGTCGCCGAGGGACCCATCACGGTATGGCCAAAGTCCAGCACCCGCAGCCCAGTCAGCGGCGCGCGCGCGGTGCTCATCGTTGGCCGGCCGGCAGCGCGCGGGGAGGGGGCCCATCGTAGCGCACGGCTACCGAGGGCGGCATTGGCCCCTTGATTCGTCCGCCTTGCTGAATCTGCTCCCAGGCGTGCGCCATGATTCCGACGCTGCGTGCGAGCACGAACAGCGCGCGTCCCAGTTCGGGCGCGAACCCCAGCTCACAGAACACCACCGCGGTGGCGCCGTCGATATTCATCGGCAAGCGCCGTCCCTTGCGCTGGGCAAGGTCTTCTTCCACCGCCCGGCCGATCGTAGCAAAGCTACCCGAGACCGCCCCCGCAATGCGCGCCTGCTCCACCATTGCCATCAGGCGGGGTGCGCGAGGATCGATCGGATGGAAGCGGTGACCGAAGCCAGGCAGCATTCGGCGCGGATCAGCCAGGCGTGTGGCCAGGATTTCGGCGGCAGCAGCCTGGATGCTTTGGTTGGCGGCCGCCCGTTCGATTTCCAAATATAGCTCCATGCACTGCTGGCCAGCGCCGCCGTGCACGTCGCCCAGGGCATTGGTGGCTGACGCTATGGCGTTGTTGATGCCCACCCCGCAGGTCGCCGCCATCCGCGCGATTGCAATCGAGGGCGCCTGCGGCCCATGATCGACCGCCGCGACCAGGGCCGCCTCCAGCAAGCGGCTTTGCTCGGCAGTGGGCAGGTCGCCGCGCAACAGCAGCCATACCATAGCGGCGAAGCCGACTCGCCCGATTAAATTCTCAATCGCATAGCCGCGCAGGCGAATCACGCCCGGCTCGATCTGGGTTATCGCGGTACGCCACCAATTTTCGATCTCGTCGGATGTCACCGGATTGTTCACCTACTTGGCGTTGGCCTGTACGTAAGCCCAGATCTGTCTGATTTGCATGGGCGAGAGCAATCCCTTCCAGGGCGGCATTTCGCCCTTGCCGTTCTCGACCATAGTGACAAAAAGATCGTGCTGTCCGGCCTTCAGGCTCTTGAGATCGGGTGTGTTGGGCTGAGGATTGTCGAGGTCCACACCATGACAGCGCGCACACAAGGAGGAGTAAAGGGCGTGTCCCTGGGCCGCCGCGCTTTGCGCATAGGCGGCGGGCGCCACGGCGCACGGTGCCAGCAGCAAAAAGGCGATGAACCACTTCTGGTTACGTGCTCCCAGCCTATACAAATCGCTACCTCCGGGAGGGTCGTTGCGCTATCGAGTCTGCCCATCCCCGTTAGAGTTCAGCCTAGCCGAGCGCTCCGAGCAAGAGCATCCGCCCGCCCTCGTGCAGAACGCCCTAACCGGCGGAACTTCCAGTTCTCCCGCAACATCTCCCGGTTTGCACCTGCCCCGGGCTGCAGGCGCGGGGTGCGCCGTGTCAGCAATTCCGGTGTGTCTGATTGAGGAGGCAAGCCAGCCTTTGCGCGAGGCGCCGTTTTAAGCGTACTGAGCTCTATCCAGACCTGTATCCCAGTGCAGCGCTAGAAAGGCCACCTCCATTCCCTGATTTCGGGCGGGTCGATTCCATGGCGACGGGCGTAGGCGAGGTGATCGAGAATTGCATCGCGCATCTTTTCTTTGAAGTGAGCGCCGACGCTCCGCAGTTTGGGCACCCAATCGATCGCATCGCTGACCAGGGTGAAGCGATCGATGCGGTTGCTGATAGCCAGCTCCAACGGGGTGTTGATGCTGCCGAATTCGCGGTAGCCGTGGACATGGATGTTGTCGTGATTGGTGCGCCGATAGGCTAGCTTGTGAACCAGCATCGGGTAGCCGTGGAAGTTGAACAGCACCGGCCGGTCACGGGTAAAAAGGCCGTCGAAGTCGCGATCGGAAAGGCCGTGCGGATGCTCCTGCTGGGGCGCCAGTTTGAACAGATCCACGACGTTGACGAAGCGTACCTTCAGCTCGGGAAATTGCTGGCGCAATAGCGCGGTGGCGGCCAGCGCCTCCATGGTAGGCACGTCGCCCGCGCATGCCATCACCAGGTCGGGCTCGACCCCGTCATCGTTGCTAGCCCACTCCCACAGACCCACGCCCTTGGTGCAATGGCGCGCGGCGGCGTCGCGATCGAGATACTGAAGATGGGGCTGCTTGTCGGCAACAATCACGTTGACGTAGTTGCGACTGCGCAGGCAATGGTCGGCCACGCTCAGCAGGCAGTTGGCATCGGGCGGCAGATACACGCGCACCACGCTTGGCTTCTTGTTCATCGCCAGATCGATGAACCCCGGATCCTGGTGCGTAAACCCGTTGTGATCCTGCCGCCACACGTGGCTGGCCAGC
>DATGLK010000106.1 GCA_035294265.1 Candidatus Binataceae bacterium | reverse complement strand
GTCAATCAGCGGCTGGCCGCGGTGCCGATGGAACCGCGCGGAGTGGTCGCCCAATGGAATCGCGGCGCGGGCCAGCTAACGATCTGGTCCTCTACCCAGATTCCACATCTGTTGCGCTCGCAACTGGCTGAAATGCTGGGGCTGGGCGAGAACAAGGTGCGGGTCATCGCACCTGAGGTGGGGGGCGGCTTCGGCGCCAAGCTCAACGTCTATCCTGAGGAGGCGCTGATTCCCTACCTAGCCCGTCTCCTGGATCGACCGGTCAAATGGATCGAGCGCCGGCGCGAAAATCTGGCCGCGATGACCCATGGCCGCGACCAGATTACCTATCTCGACATAGCCGCCAAGCGGGACGGCACCATTACCGCGATGAAGGCTCGTTTCATCTGCGACATGGGCGCCTATCTGCATTTGTTCACCCCCATGATCCCCGGTTTCTCGGGCCTGATGATGACCGGTTGCTACCGCGTCCCGGCACTGGCTTTCGAGCAGCAGATGGTGCTGACCAACAAGATGGCCACCGACGCCTATCGCGGCGCCGGGCGGCCCGAGGCCTGCTTCCTGGCCGAGCGCGCGATCGAAGCCGTGGCCGACCATTTCGGGCTGGATCCAGCCGCCGTGCGCCGCCGAAATTTCATCCCCAAAGAGGCCTTTCCTTACACCACCGCGGCTGGCCTGACCTACGATTCGGGCGACTACGCCGGTGCCTTGGATAAAGCACTAGCGCTTATCGATTACGACCGCATGCGTACCGAGCAGAACAGCGCCCGCCAGCAAAACCGCTATCTGGGTATCGGCCTGTGCTCCTACGTGGAAATTTGCGGGCTGGGACCGTCGGTATTGCTGCCGCCCAAGCTCAAGGGTGGCGGCTGGGAGAGCTCCACGGTGCGGATCGAACCCGATGGCAGGGTCACGATCCTGACCGGAGTCTCACCTCACGGCCAAGGCCAGGAAACTTCCTTCGCCCAGATGGCGGCCGACGCCTTGGGTATCGATATCGACGACATCGTCGTGGTTCACGGCGACACCGCGATAGTGCAATACGGAATTGGAACTTTCGGCAGTCGCGCCACTGCGCTAGGTGGCACCGCCCTGATGATGAGCTTGGGTAAGCTGCAGGAAAAGATGAAAAAAATCGCCTCCACCATGATGGAGGTGCCACCTGACCAGCTTATTTTCACCAATCGCACGGTCGCAATGGCCAGCGATCCGGCCAAAAACATTCCTTTGCAACGGGTGATTGACGCCGCCTACGGCTATAAGCAGCCCATCCCCGGAATCGAGCCCGGACTGGACGCAACCAGCTTCTATGAGCCACCCTCCTGCACCTTTCCCTTCGGCACTCATGCGGCGGTGGTCGAAGTGGATGCCGACACGGGAGCGGTCAAGGTCCTGCGCTACGTCGCGGTGGATGATTGCGGCACGATCATCAATCCGCTGCTGGTCGAAGGGCAGATCCATGGCGGAATCGCGCAGGGACTGGCTCAGGCGCTTTACGAAGAGGTGGCTTACGACGAGAGCGGCCAGCTTCGCACATCCACTCTGATGGAGTACGCCGTCCCCAAGGCCGAGATGCTGCCGCGCTTTGAGTTGGCCTCCACAGTCACTCCCACTCAAGTCAATCCGCTGGGGGTCAAGGGGGTGGGCGAGGCGGGTACCATCGGCTCGACCCCCTGCGTCTATAACGCGGTGATGGACGCGCTCAAGCCCTTTGGCATACGCGACCTGACGATGCCGCTTAAGCCCGAGAAGATCTGGCGCGCGATCGAAAGCGCCAGGAAGGGACAGCCATAATGTTTCCCGCCGAGTTCCAATACCATCGCGCCACCAGCACCGAGCAAGCGCTGACCTTACTGGAGCAGTTGGGCGAGGACGCCAAGTTCATCGCCGGCGGCCAAAGCCTGCTGCCGATGATGAAAATTCGCTTGGCTCAACCTTCCCATCTAATCGACATCGGCGCGATCGCCGATCTGAGCTATATCCGTCAGAGCGCGGGCACGATTGCGATCGGTGCCTGCACGCCGCACGCCGACGTCGCCTCCTCGCCGCAAATCGCGCAGGGCCTGCCGATGCTGGTCGAATGCGCGGGCGAAATCGGCGACGTCCAGATCCGTAACCGCGGCACCCTCGGCGGTAGCCTCGCTCACGCGGATCCGGCTGCCGATTATCCTGCCGCGATGCTGGCGCTGGAGGCCGAAATTAGCGCGCGCTCGCGGCACGGCACGCGTACTATCAAAGCCCAGGACTTTTTTCTCGATCTGATGACCACCGCGCTTGCGCCAAATGAGTTGCTCAGCGAAGTGCGCGTCAACCTTCCACCTCCGCACACCGGCATGACCTATCTAAAATTCCGCCATCCGGCATCCGGCTTCGCCACGGTCGGGGTGGCAGCTTTGATCACCCTGGATGACAAGGGCGAATGCGCGGCTGTGCGCGTAGGAATCACGGGACTTGCCGCCAAGGCCTTTCGCGCTGCCGCGGTCGAGAATGCACTCACCAACCGGCCACTGGACCCGCAGGTGATCGAGCAGGCTGCAGCCCACGCCGATGACGCCATCGATCCACTATCGGACCTCAACGCCTCGGCGGATTTTCGCCGCCATCTTGCGCGGGTTCTGACGCGCCGCGCGTTGACCCAGGCGCTGGCGCGCGCGCGTTAAGCGATAGAGTGAAGATCATCGGCGAACAGTTCCTTCCCGCCCCCCGCCTGCGGGCGCGGGAGCTGCTCACCGATCCGGCTCAGTGGCCTGACTTGGTTGCGGGCTGTCGCTTCTGCCGACCTGTTGGGCCCAACGAATTTGTCGTTCAAATTGATAGCGCCGATCGCGCCTCCATCTACGATGGACGCGTGCGTCTGTCGGCCCAGCGCCTGTTCGAGCATTGCGAATTTTCATTCCAATGGCGAAATGTCGAGGGCGGAATGTGTGGCGCCGGCACGGTTGACCTTATCAACGAGGGGCCGCAGACCCGTGTGCGTTACAGCGCCGAGCTGCAACCAAGCGGCGTTTTGTTACAGCTCGACCCGCCGGCACTCGAGGATGCGGCCAGGCGCCTGATCGAAGAATTTTTTGCGCGGGCCGAAGCTCAATTGGGCTCGCCAGCCGTGCACCTGGGTCTAGCGCAGGAC
>DATGLK010000105.1 GCA_035294265.1 Candidatus Binataceae bacterium | reverse complement strand
CACGCACGGGATTACATACGATCCGGCGCGCGACCTGCTGATCGCCAGCGAGCCGCTGGCGGGAGCGATTGTGACCTTTCCGGCGGGGGCCAGCGGCGAGGTGGCGCCGCTGCGCGTGATTCAAGGGCCGGAGACCCATATCCATCGGCCCTACCAGGAAGTGGTCGATGATGTCCATCACGAAATCGATGTGGCCGACAACGAGGGTGATTCGGTGCTGGTCTTTCCGTGGGACGCCAACGGCAATCAGCCGCCGCTGCGGGTGATAGAAGGGCCTAACACGGGGATGCGCGAACCGGTGGGAATCGGGGTCGACCCGGTGCGCAACCTGATTGTGGTCGCGGCCGACGGGGGGACTAAGACCTGGCAGCATAACGGTGGTCTGTTCATCTTCAAGCGCACCGACAACGGCAACGTGGCGCCGCTGCGGGTAATCGCGGGGCCGCATACGGGAATGAAGCGGACCTGGCACATGGCGTTGTACCAAGACAAGATCTACGTTGCGGTAACATCTTCCACCGCCGCCACCGGCGGTTATGTTCCGCCCTACGATCGCGGCGGTTATGCGCCGCGCCCCGGATGTACCGGGCCGCCCCGTCTAGGTGATAACAGTCGCGGCTTCATCGGAGTGTGGAAAATCACCGATAGCGGCGACGTGCCGCCAGAGTTCATCATCCGGGGTGACGCCTGCCCGCATCCGGGCGACTTGGCGATCAATCCTGCCAAAGGCGAAATCTACACCGGCGGTCAGGAAGCCAACGGGATGTTCACTTTTCTGGTACCTCAATTCTTCAGCTCCGGAAGTTAGGAATCGGTGGGGCAGGCGGCGCGGGCCAGCTTGCCCCCACCATCGCAGGTCCAGCTATCTGAACGGATTGGAGCGGCTAAGTTAGCCAGATGCCCAGGGTCCTGGAGGGCATTACCGTTGTCGAGTTCAGTGCCGATCTGGCCTCCGCGTACGCGGCCATGCTGCTGGCGGAGCATGGCGCGCGGGTACTCAAGGTCGAACCGCCGGGTGGCGATTCGGACCGCGGTGATCCACACTTTCAAATCGCCAACCGCAGCAAGAAATCCGTTTGCCTTGACCTCAAGGATGCGAGTGAGCGTGGGCGTGCGCGAGAGCTGATCGGTCGCGCCGATATCGTGATCAGCGGCCATACCCCCAGCCGCCGGCGCGCGCTCGGCCTGGATTATGAATCGCTGGCTCATCTCAACCCGCGGGTGTTGCTGCTGGCGATGCCCCCCTTGGGTAGCCGTGGTCCGCTCGCCGACCTTCAGGCGCCCAGCGATCTGGCGCAAGCGCTGGGCGGAATTGATGGCAATCAATGGGCGCGCAGCGGTTATCCCGTTGCGCTGGCCTTTCCGTTGGCGGCTTATGAAGCGGGCGCCTTGGGTGCGCTGGCGGTGGTAGCGGCTCTGCTGCGGCGCGATATCGCAGGCCGAGGCCAGGAGATCGAGGTCTCGATGCTGGCGGCGGCGATGGCGCTGCAAGCCGGCGCCATCGTTCGTAACCCCGACCTGATTCGCCCCAACCCCGGCGGACCGGCTGATCCGCTGGGGCAATGGGCCGTCTATCGTCTGTTCGAGGCCAGTGACGGCCAGTACCTATTTGTGGCGCCAGGCAATCCGCGCTTCTGGTATCGCCTGGCGGTAGCGCTGGGACGGCCTGAATTGATCTCTGATCCGCGCTTTGAGGATGCGCCCTGGATAGTGGACCGGGAGCGCGCCGACGCGCTCAAAGCAATCATGATCGAGGTTTTCAAACAGAAACCACGAGATGAGTGGTTGAAGATCCTGTACGATAACGAGATTCCGTGTGGGGAATTGCGAACCCGCCAAGAATGTTTCGCTGATCCACAGGTCGCCTATCTCGGGATGCGCCAGGCGGTGGAAGATCCGGCGCTGGGGCCAACCTATCAGATCGGCCTGCCCATCAAGCTGCATCGTACTCCTGGTGCAATCGACAATCCCGCGCCGCGTGCCGATGCCGATCGGGCTGCGATGGAGGCGATCCTCGCCCAGCCTGCCAAAGCTGGGGTTGATGATTCGGTGGACCGGGCTGGAGGCCCATTGGCGGGCGTTTTGGTCGTGGACTTGGGCGGCTACATCGCGGGTGCCTTTGGGCCGATGCTACTGGGGCAGTTGGGCGCCACGGTGCTCAAGGTCGAGAGTCTCGAGGGCGACCCCTTTCGTCTGTTTGGCTACGGCTTTTTGGCCTGGAATCAGGGCAAGCGCTCGCTGGCCCTGGACCTGCGCCAGCCCGAAGGACGCGAAGTGGTTTATGGCTTGGCCAAGCAGGCCGATATCCTGTTCGAAAACATGCGCCCGGGGCAGACCGAAGCTCTGGGGATAGACTATGCGACTCTGGAGAAAATCAACCCACGCCTGATTCAAGCGAGCGTTACCGGTTTTGGCAAGGGTGGACCCGGACATGCAAGGCCTGGCTTCGATCCTCTCACTCAAGCCTTTTCAGGTCTTATGCTCGCGCATGGGGGTTATTCGCGGACCGAGCCTGGACCGCGCCACCCGCTCTATCTGACTTGCCCAGTCAGCGATTACGGTGCCGGCACCTTCGGGGCGTTGGGATGCGTTCTGGCGCTGGCTGCGCGCCAGCGGTGGGGCATTGCGCAAGCTGTCGAGACCTCGCTGCTGCAATCGGTAATGGCGCTGCAAGCCGGAGAGTTCGTGTTTTATCCCGGTCGCGCCGATTTCGAAAACGGTGCTCCCGAGCTGCGAGGCCTTGGCGCATTGCGGCGGGCTTATCAAAGCAAGGAGGGCGGCTGGTTATACCTCGCGGTCTGCGACCAGAACCAATGGGAGGCGCTGCGCCGATGGCTCGACTGGCCAGCGGAATCCTATCGACAAGCGGCCGCCTATGGGCCACAGAGCGAGCTGGCAGTGGCCTTGGCCGCTCGCTTCGCGACCCAAGCGCGCGCCGAAAATCTGCGTCTGCTGGCCGCCCACGGAATTCCCGCGGTACCAGTCAACACGCCGGCACAGTTGTTCGATGACGAGCAGGTGCGCGCCAACGAGCTGCTGGTGGAATTATCCGATCCGAGCTACGGGTTGGTGGGGCAGGTGGGTGCGGTAATGAAATTCTCTCACACCCCGGTCGTTCCCGACCGGTCGGCGCCGGCGCTGGGCGAACACAGCGAGGAGATTTTGCGTACCTTCCTGGGCTACTCTGCGCAGCGCATCGCGCAACTACGCCAGCGCAAAATTATACGTTGACATAATCGCTTGTGTAACTGACGCGGTGAGCGCCAGTTTATGTCGTCAGCCGAGCAAGGCGCGCAAGGTCGAAACAATCTCGCACAGTTCGAAAAATCCTCAGGGCGGCTTTGTCTGCGCGAGCGATGGGAGGGCGCGGTAACTTGCTTCACCAAGTCGGCACGGGTATTTGCGATTGCGAGGCGTTCCCTTACCTGGGAGATACTACGCTAGTCGGGTTTCTCGGGAATCACTTTGAGTCGGCTTTGTCGAGGCGTGGTGGGGCGCGCACGCTCGGCCCTGCCACGCCCGGCACGACCGTGTGGCCGCGTTGGCGCGCTGTCGGGCGTGGCAGCCTTGGGGGCGCCGGTGCGGCCTGGATCGAGCCCCAGCGCGCGCAACTCAATGCGCTTGATGCGGTCGCGTAACTGGCCGGCGCGCTCGTATTCCAGCTCTTTCGCGGCGGCCAGCATCTCCTGGCGCAACTGCTTGAGGTGCAGTTCCAGTTCGTGGGCCGGCACCGCGTCGTCTTCGCCCTCGCCTGCCTCAGCTGAGATCTCCGGTACGACCGCCCATTCGGGCGAGTACATCTCCACCAGCGAGGCATCCAGCGCCTTGCTCACCGATTTGGGCGTAATTCCATGCTCGGTGTTATAGGCGAGCTGCTTGGTGCGTCGGCGGTTGGTTTCCTCAATCGCTTTGCGCATCGAGCCAGTCTGCTGGTCGGCATACATGATGACCTGGCCGTTGATATGGCGCGCGGCGCGCCCGATGGTCTGGATCAAGGAGCGCGCGGAGCGCAGGTAGCCTTCCTTGTCGGCGTCCAGGATCGCCACCAGCGAAACCTCGGGGAGGTCTAGCCCTTCACGCAGCAGGTTGATCCCGACCAGCACGTCGAAGACGCCCTTGCGCAGGTCGCGGATAATCTCGACGCGCTCGATAGTGTCGATATCGGAATGCAGGTAGCGCACGCGCACGCCCAGGTCGTGGTAGTAATCCGTCAAATCTTCGGCCATCTTCTTGGTCAGGCAGGTCACCAGCACGCGCTCGTTGCGTTCAACCCGGCGGCGGATTTCTTCCAGCAGGTCGTCCACCTGGGTGCCCGCCCGCCGCACCTCGATGGCGGGGTCAATAAGCCCCGTGGGCCGGATCAATTGCTCAACCACCAGGCCGCCGGACTTGGCCAATTCGTAGTCCCCAGGAGTGGCGGATACATAAACCGCCTGGTTGACGAAGCTCTCGAACTCCTCGAAATTAAGCGGTCGATTATCCAGGGCCGAGGGCAACCGAAAGCCGTAATCCACCAGGTTCTGCTTGCGCGAGCGATCACCCCTGTACATGCCGCCGATTTGGGGGATGGTGACATGGCTTTCATCGATGAACAAAAGATAATTTTTGGCGAAATAGTCGAGCAGAACCGGTGGCGGCTGGCCGGGGCGACGGCCGGTCAGATGGCGCGAGTAGTTTTCGATTCCTGGACAGACCCCCATTTCGGCCAGCAATTCCAAATCGTACATGGTGCGCTGCTCCAGCCGCTGCGCCTCTAGCAGCTTGTTCTCCGCGCGTAATTGTTCCAAGCGCTGGCGCAATTCCTGGCGGATGCTTTGGATCGCGGCCTCCATCCGATCGGAAGTGGTGACGTAGTGGGAGGCGGGGTAAATCGCCACGCTGGAGAGGCGGCGTAGCACTTGGCCACGCAGCGGATCGATCTCATATAGCCCTTCGATTTCGTCGCCAAAGAATTCGATGCGCAGCGCGCGACTCTCCTCGTATGCCGGAAAGACTTCGACCACGTCGCCACGAACCCGAAAGGTGCCACGATGGAAATCGTAATCGTTGCGCTGATATTGAATATCCACCAACTTGCGCAGGACGCGGTCGCGCGCGATGTGCTGGCGCTCTTCGACAAATAACAGCATCTCGAAATAGACCTCGGGTTCGCCCAGGCCGTAGATGCAGGAAACCGAGGCCACGATCAGCACATCGTTGCGCTCTAACAGAGCTTTGGTGGCTGAATGGCGCAGCTTATCAATCTCGTCGTTGATGCTTGAATCTTTTTCGATGTAGGTGTCGGTGGAAGGGACGTAGGCTTCGGGCTGATAATAATCGTAATAAGAGACGAAATAGCGCACCGCGTTGTCGGGAAATAAGGTCTTGAACTCATTGTAAAGTTGGGCTGCCAGAGTTTTGTTGGGCGCCATTACCAGGGTAGGCCGGTTTAAGCGGGCGATGACGTTGGCCATGGTGAAGGTCTTGCCCGACCCGGTCACGCCCAATAACACCTGATGGCGGATCCCATCGCTCAAGTGGCGGCACAGCGCTTCAATGGCGGCCGGCTGATCGCCTTGCGGCTGATAGTTCGAGACCAGCTTAAATGTGCCTTCTTTATCCCGAGCTAATGACAACATCGTTTTTTCATGCTAGCAGGACAGACGCTCGTACTTAATCCGAGGCCAGCGGAGGGGAGCGCCGGTTGGAGGGGCCGGGCGGCGAGCTGACAAAGAGGAAAATCTTGCTCCAGGGGAGATGGTTTAAGCTTTAAATGCGGCAGTCGAGGCGGCCGTGAGGAACCCAAGAGCGCGTTCAGAGTAGCTGGGCAGGGCAGGAGGGCGGCTACCTGGCCCGGCCTGGAAAGACTTATTTTAACCTGGATCCCGCTTTTTCCTTGAATCGCGGCCGACGACAAGTAAAATTGCGCAAGCGTCTTGGAGTATTTGGGTGGCGCCTGGCTAATAGCTGAATAGATGGAGGAGGTTAATGGGCACTAAATTCCGATTCGCTGTTCCAACCGCGGTTGTGGCCGGACTAACGCTGGTCATGGCCGGCTGCGCGAGCACGGTGCAGAATTTGTCTCAGCCGCGAGAATGGGATGGGTGCGCGCTGGGAGGGGCTTTCTTGACCGCCATAGCCGGTGGTGTGGGCGCGTATGAAGTTGCGCACCACACCGGCAGCGGTGACCGGACCAACGTCGAGGCGGTCTTTACCCCGATTTCGGCGATTGTCGGCGCGGGCATCGGTGCGGTAGCGGGCCATTATCTGTGCGACCCCGTCGTGCCGCCCCCGGCGGCCCCGGTTGTTGCTACGGCGCCCGAGGCGCCGCCTCCTCCGCCGCCCCCGCCGCCGGTTCAGCACGAGCGCATCGTATTGCGCGGCGTACATTTCGACTTCAACAAGGCCAATATCCGGCCTGATGCAGTACCGATCTTGGATGAGGCGGCTGACATCCTCTCCAAGAATCCTAACGTAACCGTGGACGTTAACGGTTATTGCGACGCCATTGGCAGCTTTGCGTATAACTTGAAGCTGTCGCAGCGCCGCGCTGACGCGGTAGCTCGCTATCTGGAGAGCAAGGGCATTCCGTCCAGCCGCCTGGTGACGCATGGCTACGGTAAGACCCACTTCGTGGCCAGCAATGCCACCGCGGCGGGTCGTGCCCAGAACCGGCGCGTCGAATTGGTCCCGGCCGCGCAGTAAGGCCGAGACCGAGTCCGTCTTGCGGCCGCGGCCTGCCGTTGATTCGGTGGGCCGCGGCGATTTACTTGTTGGCGCCTAGCAATTTTATGATATCTTGAGTTCGGGTTGTTTGTTGGGAAGTGGAGCAGCATGAGTAGAGCGATGCTTAAGCTGAGAGGGTTAAGCTTGGTCGCCGTCGCGCTGGCGGTTGGGGTGTTTTGGGAAGCGGCATGGAGTCAAACGACGCCGCAAGCCACTCGACCAAGCCACTCCAATCCCACCTTGCTTCATGATTCGCGAGCCGTCGCTGCAATGCAGGCGCACATGCATAAAGTCCTGCATACCCGACATCATGCTCACGATGCTCACGCGCGCGCTGCCGATATCCTTTATTTGCGTGCGGTCAACGCCTTTCCCTCTTTTTGCCAGGATTGGGGACGCAAGCTGCAAAGTCGCGATGTCAACAATGTGGACAATGTGAGCTGGCGAGCCAAGGATGGCTGGGAAACCGGCACCTACATCGTTTACAGTCCAATCAAGAGCTGTAACACCAAGCGCGCGGCCAATGGCCAACCTATTGGCGAGCTGACTTATCAGGAAACTGAATATTACCTCGCCGGCCATACCATCACGGAGGCGCGCCACGCGCAGCCCAAGCCGGTGAGCGTGACTAACACCACCGAGATCTTTCGCTGGGATCGCACCCACTGGGATTACTAGCCTGGCGTCGCGCAAACGACTGGGTTGGCCCTGACCGCGCTCGACGAACTTTACCTCAGTGGCGCGGGCGATTTTGCTCGCATCGGCGATGCGGCGGGCATGGTGGCCTGCCCCGTTTGTGTCGAACATTTTTAAATCAAGTGAGGCGGAGCGCGGCCATTACGGGGTGAACTAGCCCGGGTTTCTGGCTTGGCAACCATTGGGGCTGGGCGTGAAGGCGCGGCGATCTTCGCGGTTAGGGTTCTCAGCGGAGGCGCCGGCCTGCCGCACTACGTTGCTACGTTTATCGATGCAACTATCGCATTTTGCTACACGCAAAAGTACTGAAAAACCCGATCCGACGGCAGCAGAGACGTGTAGGAAGGAGATATTCTGCACAAAATCGAAGTCTTCCTAAGCTTCTCTCCCTGACCACGGGAAGATAAGAGAGAGGGAGGCTGCGGAGGCTTTCTTCGTTTTGGTCGGGCAGCAGTGGGTGCCGCGCCCGCGAAGTGCTCCATTTACTTTGGAGAGATGACAAGCGAGCTAACGGGCTAAGAAACACTAAGCCGAAGAAATTCGGTACACAGCAGCATTCAAATCCAGGAAGTGGCAGCGATACTTTGAGCCTCGAGACCCAGCCCACGCTTAAGCGATCCTCGCCCCAGGGTGTGGCGATCAACAAATGGCTGGTTTCGCTCTCGGTCCTGATGGGTGCCTTTCTGTCGGTGATGGACGCCAATGTAGTCAATTTGGCGCTGCCCGACATGATGACTGCCTTTCATGTCACGCTGGCTCAGGTTACCTGGGTGGCGACAGTCTACACGATCGGGCAAATCGTCGCGATCACGATGGTGGGCTGGTCGGCAACGCTGATGGGCCGAAAATCGCTTTTCATGTGGTCCATGGGCCTGTTCATTGTGGGCTCGATGTTAGCCGGGTTGTCGCGCAACATGGCGGAAATCGTGCTCTTCCGTTTGATGCAGGGCTTTGGTTCCGGCAGCTTGGTGCCCTGCTCGCAAGCGATTATTTCCGAGGTCTTTCCGCCGGCCGAACAGGGTACCGCCAGCGCGGTTTATAGTGCGGGGGTAGGCGTGGCGCCGGCCATTGGCCCGGTGATTGGCGGTATCCTGATGGACCGCTTCGGCTGGCCCGCGATCTTCTTTATCAACGTACCGGTGTGCCTGGTAGGTTTGCTGATGGTGTGGCGCTACGTCGAAGACCCGCGCTACCTCAGGCGTGGCCTCAAGAGCATCGACGGCATCGGCATCGGCTTGCTGGCGATTGGAGTCAGCGCCGTGCAACTCGTCGTGGCGCAGGCCGGCGAACTTGGTTGGATCCACTCGTCGCGCCATCTGGCCGAGCTGGGGCTGGCCGCAGCGGTGGTGGTTGGCCTGGTATGGTGGGAGCTGCGCCAGCTC
>DATGLK010000104.1 GCA_035294265.1 Candidatus Binataceae bacterium | reverse complement strand
GTTGCAGCGCAGCGGGGTGCCGGGATGCGTGCAGCGGGTGGGCTCGTTGCTGACTTTGTTCCTGGGCGTTCATCAGGTCGAAAACGCCGAGCAGGCACGCGCTGCCGCCACCCCCTTGTTCGCGCGCTTTTTCGCCGGCATGCTGGAGCGAGGGATCTTTTTGCCTCCATCCCAGTACGAGGCGTGGTTTATTTCGCTGGCTCATAGCGATGCCGATTTGGCCGAGACCATTGACGCCGCGCGGCAGGCGCTGGCCCAAGTTGCCGCCTAAGCCGCTAGCGTGAGTCTGGATGCGATCAAGCTCGCGCGCTACGCCTCGATCGGGGTGGAATTTACTTCGCCGATCATCGCCGGGGCGATCCTGGGCCATTATCTGGACGCCTACCTGCATACCGATCCGCTGTTTACGCTGATTCTTTTCCTGGCCGGGGTCTTTACCGGTTTTTACCGTTTGATCGTCGCCACTCGTGACTTGCATCGCAATTCCTAACCGCGCCGGCCACCGGCTACCCAGTCTTGGGGCAATCCAGCGCACCAACGCGATCATCGGACTGCTGGCGAGCGCGGCCTTGTTCTACCTGCGCAACCCGCTGGCGGCGCTGTCGTGCGCCCTGGCGGTCGCGGTCGTAATCGGCAATCTCTACTTCTTGGCCTGGCTGGTTCGGTCCATCCTGGAGGGTGCCGCCACGGGGGCGGCTGGCGGCTGGGGTGCGATTGCCTTACCCTTGAAATTGTTATTAATTGCCGGGCTGGTCTACCTGCTGTTGCATGGCGCCCACCTCGACGCCTTGGGCTTTGCTGCCGGCCTCCTGACCCAAATGGTGGCGGTGGGATTGGAAACCGCGCGGTGGCGGCGGCTTTGGCCGCGCCGGCTTCATCTGGAGTGATTGAGCTTGGGTAAGAGCGTGTCATTTTTGGATATTATCGGCGGCGGTCATCTGCCCCCGGTAATCGTGGGTACCTGGATCGTGATGGGCCTGCTGCTGGTATTCGGCTTGCTGGCGCGCGCGGCGTTAGCCGAAACCAGCGATCCGATCGTTCCCGACCAGGCCATCACCTTGCGCGGAGTGGCCGAAGTTATCGTGGAGTGGATCGACAACTTCGCCGCCGGGGTGCTTGAATTTCATGGCTATCGCAAGCTGGTGCCCTATCTGGGCAGCCTGTTCCTGTTCATCCTGGCCGCCAACTTCTTCGGCCTGATTCCGGGGATGGAGCCGCCTACCAGCTTTTCGGACCTGACTTTTGCCCTGGGCGCGATCAGCTTCGGGGTCTATCTCAGCCTGGGATTCAGAGAGCGCGGGGTGGGTTATCTGCGCAGCTTCCTGGGGCCGCTGCTGGCCCTGGCCCCACTGATGCTGCCGATCGAGCTGGCGGACAATCTCTTCCGCCCCTTCTCACTGGGGGTCCGGCTCTCGGCCAACATGATGGCCGACCACCAGGTGCTGAGCCTATTTACAGGCCTGACCAGGCTTATTGTTCCGGTGGCCTTTTACGCCCTGGGTTCGATCTTTTGCGTCATTCAGGCCCTTATCTTCATGGTCCTGACCATGAGCTACATCAAACTTGCGCTCAGTCACGAGCACTAGCGCACAGTAACCGGCGCCGCCTGCTACGAGCACCGGATGCAATCGCGGTGGCGAGGATAAGAGAAGGTGGGCATTTACGGCGTGGTTCGGCGGCCGGTCAATAAGGAGGAACGTGGAATGGTACGACGATTGGGAGTGATGCTGGGCACCGTGGCGGCTATGGTGCTGACCTCGCCGCTGCTGGCGATGGCGCAGCAGAGCGCGGCCGGCGGCAGCGCGGGCGGCGTGGCCTTGCGCGCCGGGCTGATTGCGATCGGCGCCAACATCGGCGTAGGCATCGCGGCCCTGGGCTGCGGCCTGGGTCAGGGCAAGTTGATGGGCTCGGCAATGGAATCCATCGGCCGCAATCCCAACAGCGCCGGGCAAATCTTTACCCCGATGATCATCGGCTTGGCTTTCATCGAATCGCTTACCCTGTATGCGCTGGTGGTGGCCTTTCTGCTGCAAGCCAAGATGTAGTTCCTGCCCGAGATATTGGCTCAAACGGAGCCGCGGTCGCGGCTCCGTTTTTTTTGGGGGCGCAGTTTAGTTCTAGTGGGGCGGCGGCTGGACCTGAACCCGCCTTTTAAGAGCAGCGCATTCGATGTGCTCGGGATTACGGCGGCGCGCCCTGAAAATGCCACAAGCCATCGGTGGCTGCTGCCCTCGCACCCGCCGCTGGTCGTCTCTCAGGGCCGACGCTTGGTGCCATTAAGCACGTCGAAGGGCGCGCGCTTGCGTGTGCGCTGCAACAGCACATAAAGCGCCCCGGTCCCGCCGTCAATGGGGCGGGCGGTAACAAAACCCAGCACATGCGCGGAGAGCGAGCCATGCGACAGCCATTCAACGCTGGCGTGCTTGAGCACGCCCTTGCCGCCGGGCGATCCTAGTCCCTTGCCATGCACCACCAGCACCGTGCGCCGTCCCTGCCGGATAGACTCGCGCAGGAACCGAGCCAACTCCTCGTGAGCATCGGACTGCGTCATGCCATGCATGTCGAGATAGGCTTCGAAGGCGAATTCACCTCGGCGCAGGCGCACGATCAGACGTGGGTCGAGGTCCATCCGGGCCCCTTCCACATACTCCTCGGTCTCGGTGATATCGAAAGCGCCCTGTCCGCTGACCAGATCGGACAGTTCGGCGAGAACCTCGGCTTCCTCACTGACGATCACCCGTTGGACCGCTGCCTTGTCTCCGGGAGGTACCGGCCGTGGACCACCTAGTGGTACTACTCCCGCCAGCGCATTGCTGAACAGTTCCTGGTCGCTTTCCAGCGGCACGACGGCCGGTGGTGGGGTAGGCATGGCTTGGGGTGGGGCGGGTGCGACACGCTGGGCCGCCAGCATCCCCTTAAGCCCCTTGAAGGGCGAGTCGAAGGCCGGCTTTGGCGTGGGGTCTGCGGCGCGATGATGAACTGAGCGCTTGCGCTTGCGCACGACTTCACTCCATCGCGATCATAACTGGGCCAGGGGCGAGCTACTTGACGCTTGCCGGCAAGTCCGGATTGCCTGCCAGCGCAGTGCCGTTGGCGCCCGCCGCCGCTGGTGAGTCCGCCGCGACATTAAGCAAGCCGCCAATATGGCGGCGAAGCTGAGTTTGGATTAGTTCGGGCCGCCGGCGCGCGTCCACGGTTACAAAACCGAATTCTTGAGCCATCGCGTTGAATTCACGAATCATGCGACGCTGATAGTTGCGGAAGGACTCGAACAAGTCCTTACCATAGCCCAGATGCATTCCCGACTCCCAGTAATTTATCCCCTTGCCCTCCAGGGCGCGGGGGATGAGGGTTTCGACATCGATCTTAAGATACAGGACCAGGTCCGGAATGAGCGCAAAGCCGAATAACGCGCGGCTCCACGCCGGGTCGGCTCCCATCGCTTTACTGCGGGCAAAGGCGGTGTACATGTAGCGGTCAGCCAGCACCACCCGTCCGGCCTCCAAGGCGGGAATGATTTCGTTCTCCAAGCGGTCGGCGAAGTCGGTGGCATACAGCAGGGCAAAGGTACTCATGTTGAGGCGATGGCCAGCCTTGGCCTGATTGATGGTGTCGAAAAGCAGTGCGGAGCGGGTCCAGCGCGTGCTCGTTACCCCATGTCCCTGCAGTTCAAGCCACGGAATCAGCCGTTCGATCTGGGTGGAACGGCCCACATTGTCGGTGCCCTCGATCGCAATCAGATGACCCTTAAGGTTCCCTAACTTTCGATAGGGCAGCCCTTGGCCGTAAAAGCGCACGTCTTTCATAAAGCTTGCGCGGGCGTACGTCGCGCAATACCTCCTCGACCAGGCTGCGCACCAGGATCTGCTGCGAAGAAATTTCCTGCTGCGCTTCGATCACGCGCAAACCGTACTCTTCCACCAACCCATCGTACTGAGCTAGCACCCGGCTCTGAAAGAGGCGAAAGCTTTGGGTCGCCTCACGGGCCAAGCCCAGATCCATCCCAGCCTCGTAATATTTGAGCTTTTGCCGGCTGCGCAAAATACGTGTCAAGGCCAATTCGATCGGTACGCGAAAGTACAACGCCAGATCGGGGCGCGGCGCCAGGGTATAGATCCGTCGCACCCAGTCCGGATCGACTCCGCGGGCCACGTCGCGAGCGAAGGCAGTGTAAATGTAGCGGTCGCAAAGCACCACCATCCCGCCTTGCAGCGGCGGCATGATCTGATAGCTCAGTCGATCGGCGAAGTCCGAGGCATGCAGCAGGCTGAAAGTGGTTGGGGTGAGCAGGTTCTTGCGCTTGGCCCGCCGAATCGCCTGGCGCACCAGGTCGGAGGAGTTCCATTGAGTGAAACAAACCCGGTAACCCTGGGCTGCAAGCCAGCGATGGAGCAAGGCGAGCTGCGTCGACTTACCCGAGCCGTCGATTCCCTCGACTACGATCAATTTGCCTGGATAGGGGTGAGGTGGCTTGTGTGGTTCCATCAATGCTCCCCAGTCCGTGGGCTCGCGGCGCGAAAGCGCAAAGGTTGAGCGAAAGTGCGGTCCCAGATTTCGGCCTTGCGTTGCGCCGCCCACAGCTCCAGTTCGGCATCGCGCCGCGCGGTGTCCAGGCTCACTTCCAGGGCCCCATTGCTGCGCGCCAGGTGCAGGTCCCGCACCACGCTATGGTGGCTCCGGTCTAGGCCGTCGGCGATCCGCAGCAGCGCGGCCAAGCCGATCGCCAGTTTTTGCGCTTCGCTGCTCAGCCCCGCCAGTTCCACGGCCGAACCTTTGGGTGGCGCCCCCTTGTGAAAGCGCGCCACCGCGGCGATGAGCTGAATTTCCGCCGGCTCGAACCCTCGCAGCTCCCCTTGAGTGATCAAGTAATGGGAATGGCGATGGTGCTTGGCATGGCTAACATAAAGCCCCACGTCGTGGAGTAGGGCGGCGTATTCTAGCAGTTCGCGCGCCGCTGCGCCCAAGCCGTGAACACCCCGCGTGAGGTCAAAGAGGATCAGAGCCAGGCGGGCGACCTGGCGGCTGTGGGCTTCTTCGACCTGGAAGCGGCGCGCCATCTCCAGCACGCTGCGTCGGCGCAAATCGGGCACCAACGCGGCGGCTTCCAAGTCGCGCTGATGGTGAGCCATGAAATCGAGCAGGATGCCTTCCCGCAGGGCCCATTCGCAGACCCGTAGCGCTTTCATCTTGAAGCCGTCCATCAGCACCCCCGCGACGATGGCACCGGCCACGATGGTATCCACCCGCCGCCGCTCCAGCCCGGGCATGCGGCTGCGCTCGCGCGCACTCTGCTTGGCCAGCAGTGCGCTTAAATCAGCCAGCGCCTGCCGCTTGAGCGTGTGATTGTGCAGTTGGGGTGGGACCTTGCCGCGGCGCAGCGCAGAAGCCATCGCGGTCAGGGTCAGCCAGGTGCCCGAGGTCCCAACCATCAGGGTTGGGCGCGGACGGCGGACGCGGGCGAAGGTGGGGGCGAGCAGCTCCCGCGCGTGCTCACGCAATGCAGCTATTTCGCTGGACTTGGGCGGGTCGCTCTTGATGAAGCGCTCGCTCAGGCGCACCACCCCCAGTTTGAGACTTTGCTGCCATTTGATCCGAGTCTCGTCGCCCTGGACGATTTCGATACTGCCGCCACCGATGTCCACTACCAGCGGCCGCTGACCGCGAAAATCGATTGCATGGCGGGCCGCACCAAAAATTAGCCGGGCCTCCTGGGAGCCGGTGATAACATCGATGTGCAGGCCCAGCTCCTCCCAGGCACGCAGCACGAAATCGCCGCCGTTGGCGGCTTCGCGCACCGCGCTGGTCGCAACCGCTAACACCGGATCCGCGCCCTGGCGGCGGGCCAGGCGCTGGAAGGTATTAAGCGTGCGAATGCCGAAATCAATAGTTTCAAGGGAAAGCCGGCCCTGGAGCAAGGTGCCACGCGCCAGGCCGACCATCTCTTTGGCGCGATCCAAAATCTTGAAGCTGCCGTCTTCGGCCAACTCGGCGACCACCACATGGATGGAATTGGAGCCGATATCGATGGCTGCGATGCGCATCTCCCACCATCCCCTGGATCTTCCGCCCCATCCCTTTCGCGCCGCTCGCAGAGCAAGGTCTGGCAGCCGTAAGTCTGAGCGTGCCGACGGCCGCGATCAAGTTGGCGCTGCCGCCTGTGCGGCCGGCTATTCACAGGGGTACTGTTACAACGTAATCATAGCGCGCGGAGTGTAACGAGGCACTTAGCGGGTGCGTCTTACCTCGGCAGAGCGATGCGCAAGGGTTGGTATATCGCGAGTGCAGCCGTAGCCGCAGCCATAGCCCTGGTGGGCGGGCTGATGCTCTACGCGCTGATCAATCTCAACGAAATCGTGCGCGATCATCAAGCTGCGCTGCTGGCGCGCGCCTCGCAACTCCTGGGGCGCCAGGTAACGGTCGTCTCCCTCAAAGCCAGCGTAGGTCTGGGAGCGAGCATTACCGTGGACGGTTTGCAGGTGGCCGGCGATCCCGCCTTCTCGCCCTTGCCCTTGGTTACCGTCCGCGAAGTGCAATGCGGGGTGCAACTGCTGCCGCTGTTGTCTGGTCGCCTGCATCTGTCACATCTTGCCTTGCTCGCTCCTCGGCTCAATCTGCAGCAAAAGAATGGCCGATTCAATTTCAGCACGCTGGGCCGCCCCAGTGACCCTCCCTGGGCCACCGCGTCAGCGAAACCAGCTTCACCGCCGGCCGCCCCAGCCGCTCAGTTGATGATAACTGGCAAACCGCGGCAGCTGCCTAACCCGATCAATCGCCTTCTGGCCGATCTGCGGGTGGCCAGCCTAACCATTGAAGATGGCACGCTCTCATACCAAGATGCCGGCGCACCCGCGATTAACATCACTCGGATTGCCCTCACCGCCGACCATTTGCGCCTGGATGCTCCGGTACCGGTTTCCGTGGTCATGGCGGTGTGGTCGGTCGAGCCCAACCTCAATGCGCACGGATGGGTCGGGCCGGTGGCGCGCGGCCACGTTCTGAATGCCAATGCCATTCCACTCAACTTGGCTCTACGCGTGGGTCCGCTGGCACTGGACCAATTGCGCCAAGTGCCAGCTATCGCGGACCGTGTCCCTGCGCAACTGACGCTGTCCGCCCCCCTGGGCGCCCAGCTTACCCTGCGCGGCACCCCGGCACGCCTGGCCTTTGAAATCACCACCGACTTGAGCGCGGCACGGTTGGGGTACACGAGTTTGTTTGCCAAGCCAGCAGGCTTGGCTTTACACCTAAGTGGCCGTGGCGTAGCTTCCCCGGCGGCGATCGAAGTGCAAAGCGCGACCGCGCGGATCGATAACCAGGAGGCCAGCTTAAGCAACTTGGTAATCGCCCCCGGGTCCTGGCATGGCGAGCTCGAACTGCAGCATTTCGCGCTCGCGCCGTTGGCAATGCTCATTGGTCCACTGCACGGCGATGTCATTGCGGGCACGGCGGATGCTCATCTTCGGGTTAGCTCCGGCGCGCCGGTCCCTGCTCTGGAGGGGAGCGTCGTCTTGAGCGGCGCGGGGGTTAGGCTTAGGGGTGGTACGTTCCCCGCCTTGAGCGCGGTGGATGCGCGCCTGGAGCTGCAAGGCCAGCGTGCCGTCTTGGAGCCGACGCGATTTAAAATCGGTTCCTCCCCCGCGCAATTGGCCGGGCAGGCCCAGAGCCTGTACCCGTTGCAGGCGCACTGGACGGCGAGCGCCAGCGATATCAAACTGGCGCAGTTCATCCCTTCCCGCGCTCCCGACGATCACATCGATCAGTTGAACCTGGAAGGCAGTCTGGAGGGCGCGGGCGCCACCATGCGAGCTATGGTTGATGCGCGCTCGGCGTCTGGGCTAGTTGCGCGGGTTCCCTATCGCCAGTTCACGGCCAGCGTCATGTACGCGGGCCAGACTCTAACCATTCAATCGCTCTCGCTGCAGGCCTATGGCGGCAGCGCGCAGGTGCAAGGTCAGCTTGTGGTCAAGCAGGTTCCCGCTTTGAGTGCCACCGCGCAAGTGCGCCAGATCGACCTTGCCCAACTGCTTGCCGCTCAGCACGATAAGGACGCTGGCGCCGTGCAGGGCACGCTTAGCGGCGAGGTCAAGCTTGCTGGTCAAGGGAGCAATTGGACCGCGCTTCAACCCACTCTGCGCGGTACCGGCCAAGGCAGCTTGGTGCACGGCAAGCTGCTGGGCATCAACCTAGTGGCCGGCGCGATGGAACAAATCAATCGCGTGCCGGGTATTGGCGGTCTGGTGACTGCCAGCTTGATCGCGCGCCATGCCGAGCTGTTCCACAGTCCCGACACCGACCTGGGTAACGCCCGGATGTCTTTCACGGTGGCCGGCATGCGGCTGGTGTCGCGCGACATTACGGCGCAAGCCCGTGACTACCGGCTGTCGGGTGCGGGTTGGTTCGGTTTCGACCGCCGGCTCGATCTGGAGATAGCGGTGCTGTTATCGACGGGATTATCGCGTGACTTGCAGGCGCAGAAGAAAAACGTGGTTTACCTGATGAATCCCCAGGGCGAGATCGAGGTGCCGATGACGGTCAGCGGACGGCTACCAAAGCCGGTGGTGCGGCCCGACCTGCAAGTGATGGTGGCGCGGGCGGCGCAGCAGGCCCTCAAGCGACACGGTCGAGCCCTGCTGGGAGGATTAGGTAAGCGGCTAAACAACTTGTTGGGGGGACTGCCCTGAAAGGACCCGTGCCACGGGTTAAGCCAGATGAGCGGCGCAGCATAACGCGCGGCTTGGTTTCGCTACGGCACCATCGGCATGAAACCTGGCATCGGCGCCATCGGCATCATCGGCGCCATTGGATAGCTCGGATACCCTGGGTAGCCATAGCCTGGATACATCCCCATCCCCATCCCGCCGGGTGAGATCATAACTCCGCTACCCATTCCCATACCGCCGAAGCTGCCCATGCCGCCGCCGATCGATAGCCCGCCCAGCAAGGGCGCCAGCATGCTGGTCCAGCCTCCCGGGCTCTGGCCTTGAGCCTGGTACTGCTGGACCGCGCCATTTGACGGAATCCCGCCGGGAATACCCGGTATCCCCAGATTGTTGCCCTCGGAGCCGCTAGCAGCCGGCGCTTGGGGTGGGGTCATTTCGGCTAGTTGCGGTCGCACCATGATGGAATTGTGGATGTCGTTGAAGTTCTGGCCGAGCAATTGGCGGGCCTTGTTTTGCGCGTCATCCTTGCCGAAGTCACTGGCCACGAAACCGTAGAGCAACACCTGTTGCGAACCGCCGCTGGTGCGTGAGACCTGCGCGCTGACCAAGGGCAGGCAATGATCATGGAAGTATTGGGTGAGTTTGGTACTCAGCTCCTGGTCGCTCAAATTCGCCGTGTTCAACGGCGCGGGCTTGACCTGCGCGCCGCAAGCTGAGGTGGGGGCAGCCGAGGTTTGGGTGCCGGTTAGGCTACCCAGCATCGGCGAGCCGTTCCAAGCATTCATGGGCGTTGAACACGCGGCCAGCGGTAGAGCCAGTAGGCTCAAAAGCAAGCAGGTCGGCACTTGCCAGGCGTGCGGTTTGTTTAAGCCGGATAAAACTTGCATGTGTGTGATCATCGAGCCGGCCTGGGAGCGGGCGCGAGCCATCAGGCGAGCCAATCGGTGCATCTATCATACTCTGCCTCGAGGGCAAGCTGAAGAGTTCGGTCCGCCTGCGAGCGTGGTTCTCGAAAGTTCCTCGCTGCCAGTCGCTATGCCGGGCCCCGCCGCGAAATCACAAGTTTATCGAAACAATCGTGGCGCCGGCGCCTCCTCCGTGCGGCGGTGCTTCATGAAATTCGGCACAATAGGGGGAAGCGCGCAAATATTCGTGGACCGCGCGGCGCAACGCCCCAGATCCCACGCCGTGAACCACGCGAACCTCTGTTTGATTGGTTAGATAGGCCTGATCCAAAAAGCTCTCCAGCCGTTGCAAGGCCTCGGGCGCGCGCAGTCCAATCAGATTGACCTCGGCGCTGGCCGGCGGCGCCGTGTTTACCAGCGTAAAAGTGGGAGTGTCGGGACGGGTGGCGCGTGCTGGGCGCAGACGCGAGGGCGCGACCTCGATGCGCATTCCACCGCGCGCAATCACGGCGCGCTCGGGCTCCAGGGTCAGCAGCTCGCCTCGGATGTCCGCGTCAACCAGTTCGACCTGATCGCCCACCTTAAGTGGCGCGCCGGAGAAGGTTTCGGAGACCAGCGTCTCGGGCCGCAGCAGAGCGGCGGCGGCCACGGCTTTGCGAATCGCCTGGCCCAACTCGCGACGGGGCTGATGGCTGCCCTTCAAACCATCCAGCACTCTTGCCCCCTCACGGCGAAAGTCTGCCACGATGCGCTCGAACTGGGCGCTGAGCTGGGTCCGTAGCTCACGCGCCCGCTGCTCTTCCTGCCGAGCACGATCGATCGCCAGCGCCGAGGCTTGTTGGCGTTGCTGTTCCCGTTGACGCATTTCCTGCAGCTCTGACTGGAGCGCTTGGCGTTGCCGATCCAGCCCCCGTATCGCCTCTTCCAGTTCGGCGCTGCCGATCGGTTGGGCTGCCCGCGCCCGTTCGATTAGCTCGGCCGGCAATCCTAAACGCTGGGCCACGGCCAAACCAAAGCTCTGGCCGATGGTGTGCTCTTTGAGGGTGAAGCGTGGGGTCAAGCTGCGCTCATCGAAATCCACCGCGCTGCTCTCCAGTTGATTGCTAGCGTAGGCGTAGAGCTTGACCGCGGTTGAATGGGTCGCGATCACGCACAGGCTGTGGCGAGCCAGCAGGTATTCGATCAAGCCGATGGTCAACGCACCACCCTCGGCTGGGTCGGTGCCGGCTCCGGGTTCATCCAGGATCACCAGCGCAGGGCTTACGAGCAAGCGCAGAATTTCAGCCAGATTGGCGATGTGGGCGGAGAAGGTGGAAAGGTCAGCCTCGATCGATTGCTCGTCACCGATATCGGCAAAGATGGCCGAAAAGACCATCAAGCGGGTTCCCGCGGAGGCTGGCACCAACAATCCACTCTGCGCCATCAGGCAAAGCAGGCCAGCGGTCTTCAAGGCTACCGTTTTGCCCCCGGTATTGGGACCCGAAATTACCATGCCACTGCGCTCGGGCGAGATTTTGAAGTTAATCGGCACCACCGTCCGCCCACTGGCCACCAGTAAAGGATGGCGGGCGTTGATCAGTTGCAGGCCGCGCTCGACGATCTCGGGTTCCACGCAACGCCAGCGCTCGGCAAAAATCGCCTGCGCATTGAGCACATCGAGCTCGACCAAGGCGCGGAAAGTCAGAGCCAATTCCGTACCGTAATTGCGCACCATCGCGGTAAGGTGGCCCAGAATCCGCCGTTCCTCGGCCTCCACGTCGCGCTCCAGCATGATCAGACGGTTGTTGAGTTCGACCGCCCACAGCGGCTCGACGAACAAGGTTTCGCCGGAGACCGAGCGGTCCTGCACGATTCCCTCCAGGCGCTCAGCGTAATTAGGGCGCAAGGGTAGAACAAAGCGCCGATTGCGCAGCGTCACCAAGTGGTCGGTCAGGAAGGGCGCCATCCCCGAGGAATCAAGCATTCGCCCCATGCGCGCTTCCAATTCCAGCCGTTCATCGCGCAAGCGCGTGCGCAGCCGCTTGAGTTCGCGGCTGGCGTCATCGAGCAGGCCGCCATCGTCGGCGAGCGCCCGCAGCAACGCATCGGCCAGTTCCTTGGGTGCCAGCAACGAACGCGCCAGCGCCGCCAGTGCGGGAAAACGTTCGCAGCGCGAGCGCATAAAAGTCTCCAGATGGCGGGCAGCGAGCACGAATTGGCGAATCTGGACCAGACTGACGCCATCCAGAGTCGCGCCCTGGCGCGCGGCGATCATCAAGAGTTCGTTCTGATCGACAAACTCGCCGATAGGGAGGGAGCCGGCATGAGCACGCAAGTCTACCAACTCGCGCGTGACGCCGAGCCGGCGCCGAACCTCGGCGACCTCGAAAGAGGGTCGCAGTTGATGCAGTCGCGCGCGCGCCGGCTCGGAGACCGCAAACTGCGCCAACAAGGCTCGCAGTTTGTCGAACTCCAGTGAGATCAGGTCGCGTTCACGCATCCTTAGGAGCCTGGCTTGTGCGAACCGCGATGCGGCGGGTCATGAGCAGCAATCTAGCGCAAGTTGCGAAGACGAGGCAGCTCCTGAATACCAGGGGTGCTTCAGCGCCCTGCTAAACCTCGGTGATGCCCAGGTGCTTGAGCAGCAAGCGTACGTTTACCTGCGTGCTCTGGGCCGCTGCGATCACTTGACGGCACATCTCGGCGTCGGCGGCTGGGGTGGGAAGATCGTGGCTGGGGTCGAAGAACAAAGGTTCACTGGGGTCGGGGTCACGTCCGAAGCGGCGGCGAAACAGGTTCATTCGCCAGCGCGCGACCTGAAGCAGTGCATAGGCGAAGCCGCCTTGGCGATGACAGCGGATAGCGCGAGGGTTCGCCGCCAGCCGCGTGCTCTGGTCGGTTACTGCCGATGGCGAGCGTCTAACTACTTTTCTCATCACGCCACCTTGTGCCAATTCCGTCTGCACCATTACGCAAAGCCCGGGCCAAGAGCAAGCGTGGGGCATTGTCAAGAGATGGCGATTTGGCGGTCCTTGATAGCTATTAAGTTGTAGCTGCAGCGCGCCGTTTCGGCCCGTTGGGGCGGCTGCGAAGCTGGCTGTCCGCCGTGGTTCGTTTCCGGCCAAATCCTGCTGGAGCCTACCGCTCCGATGCGGGGTTGGCATGGCTTTTCCCGCGCTGCGCAAGAAGCTATATATTTCAGGCTTAACCGGCAACGCGGTTATCCCTAAGGCAAGCGAGGTAGGCTCTTATGGCCTGGATCATTACCAGATTGTGCAGGGACTGTGTGGACACTAGCTGCGTCAGCGTTTGTCCTGTGGACTGCATTTACGAATATGTCGGCTCGGATCGCGAAAGCTTTCCGAATCAGCTTTATATCAACCCTGACGAATGTATCGAATGCGGCGCGTGCGAACCGGAATGTCCCTGGCAGGCAATCTATGGTGAGCTCGCGGTGCCTGAGGTTTTCCACGACGATATCCCACTCAATTACAAGGTTTCCGCCCAACCCGGCGACTTCAAGGTCAAAACCCGCGATTCCGACATCAAAGCGCCTACGCCCGAACAGGTCGAGGCGAACAAGCGCAAATGGGGTCTGGATCCCAACGCCTGAGCTTATCTTAAGCGCGCTCAATGGCGGCAGGCGGCGGCCATTGAGCCCCAGCCGGTGAAACCGGCATTGAAGATTCTCAAATCGCGCGCCGTATCGTTATCGACCTCGATAAAGGGGACCGGATCGCCATTACCTACCGCTACCGGATGGATGGGTAATGGCGGCCAGGTTCGCATCGTCGCGAAGTAGTGGTATTTCAACACGATCTGCCCGGGCTGGGCGTCCTTGACCACGATGCAATCGGTCTGCGCATGCACCGCGCGCGCCTGGCCCGCCAATAGGTAGCTGTGGACCCCGGCCACGCCGAAAAGCGCGTAAGGGGGTTCGGCCAACAGCGGTTGTACATTGGGCACCTGGCTCAGGAAATCTCTGGCGGCCTGCGACCACACGATTATGCGGCCGATATTGTAGAGCTCCAATTGATGGGCAAACTTGGCTGGATTCCAGTTCAACAGAGCCTTGCCAAAGGCAAACCCGGCGCCGAAATCGACATAGCTGAAGGTGGAAAACCCCTCGCTAGGCGAACCGCCAATCAGCTCCCGATCCTGGCGCAACGCCCATAACAAGCCCAAGTCGGCGCCGAAGTAAGGCAGCAACACCTCACCGTACTTTCCCTCCGCCCAGCCTGATTCGATCGCGATGCGGGCGTCGTCGTTGACGCTGGGGATCCAGCTTTCGATCTCCCGGGCGTGCACAGGCAGGGTGGTCGCGATCGGGCCGTGCACTCCGAGATCCAAGTTGCTCAGCTCCAGCGAGGCCAGGGCGAAAATCACGCCAGCGGCCGCCATCGCGCCGCGCAAAACGCGCCGACTCCCCGGCCGCCAACCGCTCAGCGCGCGCCAAGCTTGGCAAACTCCCAGCGCGGCCATCGGCGCGGCATAGAAGTAGAAGGAGATTTCCAGGCGCGCAGGTTCGATTTCATCAAGCGGTCCGACCACCGAGCCAAAGTAGGCAGCCCATGCCAGCAGAACGGTCGCGGCCAGCCAAACCAATACGAAAGGCCGAATCATGGGTGCTTTCAGGCAGCCATAGACCGCTGCCGCCAGTACCAGCAGGGGTGGGAAGGGTAGCCGAAAATTAACCATCAAGCGCAGGCTGGAAAGCAGCGTGCTGGGCGTCTGCCACCAGTTGGCGAAGGGCAAACCGATCGACCAGGTAAACAGCATCGGCAGCACCCAACCCAGGGCTACGATCAGGGCGAGTGCGAAGCAGCCGATAAGCTCGAGCCTTCGCCGGCCCGTCTGGGCGCCGGCCAGCGCGCCCAAGGCTGGCGGCACCAACAGGAGGCTGGCCAAAGGATGGAGATAGGTGAGCGCGCCGCAGCCCAGGCTCAAACCAAACAGGGGTTTCCTTTCTGCCTGGCCCAGCCAGCGATACATGTAGGCGCCCGCCAACACGCACAGACTGGAGGTGGATAAGAAGGCGAACATCCCCGAGCGCATCATCTGTATGCCAGGGATGCTGAACAGGCCCAGCACTCCCAGGCCGGCACTCAGAGCAACCGCGCTCCCGCCCAGACCAAATATTGAGGCGGCAAGCGCCATTGCAGGGGCGGCGGTGGCGAGCAGGGCCACAACCATCAGCTTGTAGAGATTCGCCGCCTGGCCAAAAGAAAGGGCACCGAGATGGAACCATCCCGCGACCCAGAACAGCAAGGCCGGGGCAAAGCCCATCGGCTCGCTACGGGTACCGGCCGGATAACCTGCCATCAGCGCTGGGCTGTAGCACCACAGGCGCAGATGGCGGCGGAGGGCCTGCGCGCCGATCAAGCCGCGGGCAAAATGCAGTGGATAGCTGTCGGTGTAAAATGGATGGGCGTTAAACCAGCCCGAGGGGGGGAAGAAGTTGCACAATCCCCACAGCTCCAACCCGCAGACCAACCCCACCAGCGCCCAGGTGGTCGCCCATGGCAGTTGGTCGCCAAGGACCGCGACGGGCAGCGCCTTAGGTTTCTCGCCCGCGGGTCCGACGCGTACAGCTTTGCGGCGACGGCTCAAGCGCGGCCCAACAATGTGGCGGCCGGATCCGAGGCTTGTGCTACCACGTCCGGCGCGAAGCTTCTTGCAGAGGCGCCACTTCCGCGTAGCCTGTACTGACCATGGCGCGGATCAGATGATGCGTTTCTGGCCACCCTTGAAGCCGCCTTGCTCGCCAAGCGGTTCCGCTGGGGAGGGGCGTGAGCGCCGCGGGGTGCGCTCGCTGGAGGCGTGCTCCAGATCGGTTGGAACAACCTCCACCATGCGCGCATAGCCGCTGCCCACCGAACGAGTGGTAATTAATGGATCGTCCTTGAGCGTCAAATGGATGATCCTACGGTCGCGCGGCGGCATCGGTTCCAGCGCCACGGTCTGATGCTCGCGTTTGGCACGCTCGCCCATGGTCAGTGCCATCCGCTCCAATTGCTGTCGGCGGCGCGCGCGATAGGCCGCGATATCCAGGATGATCGGCACTACAGGTTCGGCTACCCGGCGCGCCATCAGCCGGTTCATCAGGTATTCCAACGCGTCGAGGGTCTGCCCGTGACGGCCGATGAGGATGCCGGAGCCTTCGCTTTGGATCTCCAAGGCGATCCCTTCCGCGTCCTTGTCGGTGAGCACGATTTCCGCCTGCTCGCCCATCAGATCGAGCACGCTGCGCAACAAATGCTGGGCCTCGCGGGCCTGCTCCTCGAGGTTGGCCGGCGGGATGGCCGGCTGCTGCGCCGGCTCGGGCCCTGAGCCACGGGTCTGCGGCGCTGCTTTTACCTCTGCCGCTGCCTTCGGTGCGGGTGGCGAGGCGCTGCTGGCTGGTGGCAATGGGGCAGCGGTTCGCGAGGGGGTAGGGCGAGACTCCGGAGCCGGACGTGACGGCGGCGTCGCGCGCGGTGGTGGTGCGGGGCGAGGCGAGGCCACCGCGCTGCGCGCCGGATTGGCCGCGCGCCGGGTCAGCCGCACCCGGGCCCGCCGGGCACCTAGGCCCAGCAATCCCGCACGCGGGGTGCTCAATACTTCAATTACGACGTCGTCCTCACCCGCGCCGAGCTGATCCAGAGCCTGACGGATAGCCTCCTCGACGGTGGCGCCTTCGACTTCCACAAATTGGTTGGCAGTCATGCGTTTGCCGGTCCGAGTTGTTTGAACTCGCGGTTCAAAAAGTATTGCTGAATGATGCCCAGCACGTTGGAGGAAAAATAATACAGCGATAGTCCGGCGGGCAGATTTAAGAACATAACGGTAAACATCAGCGGCATCAGCATCATCATCTTCTGCTGATTGGGGTCCGCCGCCTTGGGTGCCAAGGCCTGCTGCAGCCAGGTGCTGGCACCCATCAGCAACACCAGGATGGGCAAGCCACCACAGGGCATGAAAGGCAGCTGCGGCATGCCCGGAATCACCAGGCATTCAGGCGCCGAGAGATCGCGGACCCAAGCGATGAAGGGCGCGTGACGCAATTCAATAGAATTGGCCAAAGCCTCATACAGCCCTAAAAAGATCGGCAGCTGGAGCAGCATCGGCGCGCATCCACCCAGGGGGTTGACGTGGTTGCGCTTGTACAAATCCATCATCTCGCGATTGAGCCGCTCTTTATCATCTTTCAATTTTTCGCGCAGCCGCTCGACCTGGGGCTGCAAGCGCTGCAAGCGCATCATCGAGCGCTGGCTTTTGATCGACAGCGGCAGGAATAACAGCCGGATCGCCACCGTCAACAATATGATGTCCACCCCGTAGTTGGGTGTGATGTGATGAAATAACTTAAGCGCGCGCAGGAAGGCAAGCGCCAACAGTCCGGCCCACCCGAAGTTGATTGCCCGGCGCAACTCGGGGTTGACCGCCTCCAGGGTGGTCAACTCCTTGGGCCCCATGTATACACGGGTCGCCAAGTCGACGCGGCCCGCCTGGGCCGGATAAAGGATAATCGCAGTGGCTTGATCGTGCCGCACCGCCATCGTGAGCGTGCCCGGTGCCTGCATCTGGGGCAAAAATACCGACAAAAAATAGAGCTGGCCGATCCCAGCGTAGGTTATCTGCCCCGACAGCGGCGCCACGCCCTTTGCCAGCGCCTTTTGCGGCTCGACCTTGGCCGAACCATTGACCAGGGCCTGAATCTCGGGGATGTCGAAATAATTCGTTCCCTTGCCCAGCGGCAGACTCATCGCCACACCCGCGGCGCTAATCGTGTTGGAGCCGCCCGCGGCACTCGCATTGAGGTCGAAGACGTAGCCGGCGGCGGTAAAAGTCAGCCGCTTCTCCAACTTTAGCCCGTCCGCCGTGCTGGCGGTCAGATCCAGGGTTGCGCTTTGTCCGGAATGCAACTTCAGCGAAGCCGGCGAATTGGTTTGATAAACCACGTCGCGGTCGTCCAATTGTCGCGCGCCTTCTTCCACCACCAGGCCCAGGGGCAATTCGCCGTCGGGCGCGGGAGTGACCAACTGCAGCAACGGGCTATGAGGAGCCGCGGTCTGATGAAAATGTTTGAGCTGCAAACTTTCCAGTCTTCCTCCGGCGGTGGTAAAGCGCGCGATGTAGTCCTCGGTTTCCACGCGGATGGTGTGCGCCGCAGCGGTCGCCTGCGAGCCCAGGGGCAACGGTTGTCCACTGCCAAGCTGGGGCGCCGCGACCAACGGTAGCGCTGGGCGCTGAGCAGGGGTTGGAACACTGCTGGCGGGCGCGTGGGGTGGTTGAGGTGGATAGAGACGGTCTAAAACCAATTCCTGATAGGCGAAAACCACCGCCAAAGAAAGAATGATCGCTATTAAGATTCGTGTGTCCAAAATGCTCCTGAAAGCCGGAAGGCCGATGGAGGGGGCACTGGGTCATAACCGCGGCCGCCTAGAGGATTACAACGCATCAGGCGCCAGCCGCTGAGAATAAGTCCGCGGGCAAAGCCGTGGGTGCGTAACGCCTGGGTCGCGTAGTGTGAGCAGGAGGGTTCGAAACGACAACCCCAACCGCATTGGCCTGCCAGCCATGGTGAAAGAATTCGTCGATAAACCGCAAGCAAGCCGACTGCCGCTGCCAGTCCCAACCGGCCCACTAACTGCCAGGGCCGCCTGACTCGCCCAACTCTGAGACATGCACGCAGACCCGGTTCAGCGAGCTTCAATTTTGCCCACCAGATTGATTAGAGCTGGGGATAATTCGGCGCACACCGCCGGCATAGCTAATTCATCGGCACCCGCGCGCGCGACTATTACCAATCCCGCCGCGGGCATTAGCAACTCGCGCAGGGTACGGCGAAAGCTCTCCCGCAGCCGGCGTTTGACCCGATTGCGAACCACAGCATTACCGATCTCGCGCGATACCGTTACCCCCAGGCGTGGGGCTGTTTGATCGGAAAACAGGGCCAGATAAATGGCAAAATGCGCCGTGCGCTGGCGCCAACCGGTACGTTGCACGCGAAGAAATTCGCTCCGCCGATGTAGCCGGTGAGCGGGTCGCAGCGCGGCCCCAAAGTCGGTCAGCCGGGTTGCTTGGCCGGAATGCTGACGGTCAGCCGATGGCGTCCCTTGTGTCGCCGCCGCCGGAGCACATTCTTGCCCCCGGGCGTGGCCATCCGGGCAAGAAAACCGTGCGTTCGCTTGCGCCGCCGATTGCTGGGTTGGTAAGTCCTTTTCATCTGTAAAAATCAAGTTCCTTAAAGCCGTCCACGCTCAGCCCGATGCCGCGCGGGTCTTTACCCAATCACGCAAACCACTGCCCCCTTGCTAGCCCGGCCCGCAGCACCGAACCGCCTTAACTGAGCTATGCAACCATACCGCGCGGATGGGAGCAAGGCGCAAAACCGCATAATCCGAAGCGCTGGCCCGCGCCGCGGGTTGAACCGAGCCCTGTCTGCGCACACCGCAGGTTGCGACTTGCCCACCCTCGAAGTTGGGGGACTATGCTTTTGCCATAAGCTCTCTTTCCGCTGCCAGCCAGTCTTCAAGATCCCGCCCATCTGTTCCGCCGCGCGCCAAGTACAGCTCATAGGCGCGGACCCTGATGGTCTCGGAGCTGGGTGCGTTTGCACGAGAGTTGTCGGCGCCGGCGATCTGGATGGGGATGGACCGCGAGGGTTCATTGGCGGGGGCGGTCGTTTCACCGATCGGCTCGAGGATTACTTTGCTTTTCTTGCTTGCCGCTTTAACCGTCGATTTGCGCGGAGCCTTGGGCTTTTTCGGCTCCTTTTCCTTGGGTGGCGTCAATGGCACTGCTCCCTTCAATTTGAGCAGGCCCATTGCCAGGCCTCTGACAACGGGCCCGCCCCCAAGATCATACCAATTTATTTATACAGATTTGCCGGGCATATTAAGAGATAAAGACGCTTTTTCAGGAACAGTGGGCCAGCATGCCAGGCCATTAGGACGCGCGATAGGCACGGGGCCCTGGCGCCGGAGGCCAGCTTGTACGAGGCTGATACCATAGTTGCACCCGCGACCGCACCTGGGATGGGAGCGGTCGCGATCGTGCGCCTGTCGGGACCTCAGGCCATGGCGATCGGACGTTGCCTGTGGCAGCCGCTTCGCCCCAAGCGGTGCGACTCTGGTCGGCTCTATCTAGGTGAGATTCGTGACCCCAAAACTGGTGCGCCCATCGATCGCGCGCTGGCGGTCTTCATGCCCGGGCCGGCCACTCTGACCGGCGAAGACATCTGCGAATTGCATTGCCACGGCGGTCCCTTCATCGTGCGCCGAATCGTCAGCTTGGCTTTGGCGCAGGGGGCGCGAATGGCCCAGCCCGGAGAATTCAGCCGACGCGCTTTCCTCAATGGCCGCCTGGACCTGACCGCGGCCGAAGCGGTTGCCGACCTGGTCGCCGCCCACAGTGACGCCGCCTTGGCCCAGGCGCTGGCTCAACTAAACGGTGCCCTGCGACAACGCATCGAGGGCTTGCGCTCTCAGCTCATCTCCATCCGGGCTCACCTGGAGGCTGAGATCGATTTCTCCGACGAGGAGCTGGCGCTGCCCTCGCGCCCCGCCTTGGCCCAGGCGATCGAGGCGCTGCGCGCCGACGTAGCCGAATTGCACGACAGTTTCGACCGCGGCCGATTGCTGCGCGACGGCGCGCGGGCCGCGATTATTGGCCGCCCCAACAGCGGCAAATCCAGCGTCCTCAACCTGCTTTTGGGGGTCGAGCGGGCGATCGTGACCGCGATTGCCGGCACCACCCGCGACCTCATCGAGGACAGCCTGAGCCTGGATCCTTACGCCCTGGTGATTATCGACACCGCCGGCCTGCGCCATGGCGCCGATGAGGTCGAGCGCATCGGCATCGAACGCGCTCGTACCCAGGCCCGCGACGCCGACCTGCTCATCGCCGTTTTTGATGCCTCCCAACCGCTGGGCGTCGAGGACGAGGAAGTGATCGATCTCTGCCGCGGTAGGCGCGGCATCGCGCTGCTCAACAAAGCGGACCTGCCCCCGGCGATCAACACCGACACCCTTGCCGCACATGGGCTTACGATCCCCGCCATGTCCATCTCGGCGCTGCGGGGCGAGGGTGCGGGTGAGCTGCGCACCCGGCTGCGAGACGCGGTGGCTGCACTCCAGGACGGCGGCGGCGCGCCCGGTCAGATCGCCATCTCGCGCCAGCGCCATCGCCAGGCGTTGGCCCACGCGCTGGACGCGCTGGCAGTCGCCCGCGACAACCTGCGCGCCGGGTTGCCGCCCGAGATCGTGGTCGTGGATCTGACTCAGGCCAGCGACGCCCTGGGGACTATCTGCGGCGAGGTCGGCAGCGAAGATGTGCTCGACGCGATCTTCCGCGAATTCTGCATCGGGAAGTAGGGGTTTGAGCCCCCTTACACGCGGTCGCGGTTGCTCTACAAACAGTAGCTATTAAGAACTATTAGTAGAGTATGCGGCACCGTGCATGCTGGCGAGGCACTGCCCGGTGCGCCATAATGCGCTTCAGCCATGAACTATGACGTGATTGTCGTGGGCGCCGGCCATGCCGGTATCGAGGCCGCCCTGGCCGCGGCCCGAATGGGCGCCAGGACCCTGATGCTGACCCTCAATCTGGACCACATCGGGCAGATGTCGTGCAATCCCGCCATCGGAGGCATTGGCAAGGGGCACCTGGTGCGCGAAATCGACGCTCTGGGCGGCGAGATGGCGCTGGCGATCGACGAGACGGGGATCCAGTTCCGCTTCCTCAATACGCGCAAGGGACCGGCGGTGCGGGCGCGCCGCGCCCAGGCCGACAAGGCAGGATACCGGGCGCGGATGAAGCGGGTGATGGAGGCCACGGCCAACCTTACCATCCGCCAGGCCAGCATCGAGAACCTGCTCGTGGAGGACGGCCGAGTGCGGGGCGTCCAGTCGCTGATCGGCGAAGAGTTTTACGCCCCGGCGGTGATTCTGACCACCGGCACTTTCCTCAAGGGGCTGGTCCACGTCGGGCTCAAGAATTATTCGGCCGGCCGGGCGGGCGATTTTGCCGCGATGGGGCTGAGCGAGCATCTGGCGGCGTTGGGTTTTAGGATCGGGCGGCTTAAGACCGGGACCTGCCCGCGCTTGGACGGCCGCACCATCGATTATTCGGCTCTAGAGATGCAACTTGGGGACGAGCCGCCGCCGCCGTTTTCTTTCCGCACCACCGCGATTACCCAAACCCAGCTTCCCTGCCATTTGACCTACACCAACGGCCGGACTCACGAGCTGATTCGGGGTGCCTTGGACCGCTCGCCGATGTACTCGGGGGTGATCCAGAGCCGTGGGCCGCGCTACTGCCCCTCGGTGGAAGATAAGGTAGTGCGTTTCGCCGATAAGGAACGCCATCAGATTTTCCTTGAACCTGAGGGGCGCGAGACGGTGGAGGTTTATCCCAACGGTTTGTCCACCAGTTTGCCCCTGGACGTGCAGATTGCGATGGTGCGTTCGATCAAGGGGCTGGAGCAGGCCGAAATCATGCGGCCAGGGTATGCAATCGAATACGACTTCAGCGACCCGACTCAACTCCACCTAAGCCTGGAGACCAAGTTGGTCAAAGGTTTGTTCTTTGCTGGCCAACTTAACGGGACTACGGGCTACGAAGAGGCGGCTGCGCAGGGGCTGATGGCGGGAATCAACGCGGTGCTAGCGGCTCGGGGCGAGCCGCCGCTTATCATCGCGCGCCATCAGGGTTATATCGGGGTACTTATCGACGACTTGGTGACGCGCGGCATCGGCGGCGAGCCCTATCGGATGTTCACCTCGCGGGCGGAATACCGCCTGTTGTTGCGCGAGGACAATGCCGACAGCCGGCTATCTCCGATCGGCGAGCGGTTGGGACTGCTGGGTGCATCGAGCGCTGCGCGCCGGGTGCTCAAGAGTGAGCGCGTGGCGGCGGAGCGGCTCCGCCTGGCGGCGCGGCTGGTGCCGAATAGTCCGGCGGTTCAGGAGCAGTTGGCTGCCGCGGGGTCATCGCCGATCCGCCAACCCGTGCGTGCCGAAGAGTTGCTGCGGCGGCCCGAGCTGTCCTACGCGGCAGTGCTCGCGATGGCAGATCTGGGGGAGGGTTTGAGCGGCGATGAGGCGGCCCAGTTGGAGATAGAGGTCAAGTACGAAGGGTATGTGCGGCGGCAGGCGGACGCGGTTGAGCGCTATCGTCGGCTGGAGGAGACCGGCATCCCGCCCGCGCTGGATTATGGGGCGGTGGCGGGCCTGTCCAGCGAGGTGCGGGAGCGGCTGAGCCGGATACGGCCCGAGTCTCTGGGTCAGGCGGCGCGGATGGCCGGGATCACACCGGCCGCGATCGCCGTGTTGGCGGTGTATCTCAAGGATCGCACGCGCAGCCGCGAACTGCGCGGCTCGCAGTGAGGCAGGCGCGTGGTTTCACGTGAAACCAAATGTTTCACGTGAAACTTGGCGCGCGAATCGTGGCGGACTCCTTCCATGCCAATTCTGCTGCTATCGGCGACGGCGTAGCGGCGATCCTCCGCGCGCAGCGCGCCACGCCATCTTTTGACGTCATTCTCGATGATCAATTCATCAGCCGCGCGTGCCGCTTTGCCGCCCTCTTGGCCCATTGGGGCAGCCGAGTCAATCTGACCGCCGCGCCCGACCGGTCGGCTGAAATCGCCTTTCATATCCTTGATAGCCTGGCTCCCTTGCTCGGCGAGCCCGGGGCCCTCCTGGCGCCGTCCTTCGGCGCTGGCCGCGCCGTGCTCGATATCGGCAGCGGCGCCGGCTTCCCAGGCCTGATTCTCGCCAGCCTGTGCCACGCCCGCTTCGTGCTGACCGAAGCTCGCCGCCGCCGCGCCAGTTTCCTCTCCGTTTGCGCCACCGAGCTCAAGCTTGCCAACGTCCAGGTCAACAATCAGCGTATGACGCCCCAAACCGTCCCCAGCGGTTTCGACGTCGCCCTGACCCGCGCCGTATCCGGCCCCGAGTTCTATCCCCTGGCCGCCCGCGCGCTCAAGCCTGGCGCCCTTGCCCTGATCTATTCAACTCCCGCCCAACGCCTCGACCTGGCCGCCGCTTGCCGCGCCGGTCTAGCCAGCTACCAGCGTTTTTCCTACCTGATTCCTCGTGCCGGGCGCGCGCAGGAGCGTGCCTTGGCCTGCTGGATGCGGGAGAAAACCTCGCCCGATTAAAGAGTTTTTGCGCCCGCCTGGACAAGCTTTTGCTTGTTGCACATCCTTGGCGCACAATAGGGACGCGATCGAGGAGTAGGACGGCGTGGTTGGGGCGAGGGGCTGACGTGGGGCTGGTAGTAGCGATTGCCAACCAAAAAGGTGGCGTTGGTAAGACCACTACGGCGATCAACTTGGCTGTGGCCTTGGCCAGCCGCAAGTTGCGCGTCCTCCTGATCGATCTCGACCCGCAGGGTAATGCCACCTCTGGCCTAGATTCCAAGCGCGACGCGGGCCGCGCAGGCCCCGCCCGTACCATCTACGAAGTTCTCATCGGCCGAGCCACGATCGCGGAAACTCAGCTTCCGATGCGCGAGTTTCTGTCGCTGGTACCCTCCAGTCCCGACTTGGTCGGAGCCGAAATCGAACTGGCCACGGCGCAGGGCCGCGAGCGCCGGCTGCGCGCCGCGCTGGAGCCGGTTCTCGATAAATATAACTATGTTTTAATTGATACCCCGCCCTCGCTGGGCTTGCTGACCCTAAACGGGCTGGTCGCGGCCGGCTCTGTGTTGGTGCCGATGCAATGCGAGTACTACGCCCTGGAAGGACTGAGCGCGTTGCTGGCGACCATCAAGCGAGTCAACGCGGCGCTCAATCCCCGGCTCAAGCTCGAGGGGCTGGTACTGACCATGTTTGACGCTCGCAACCGGCTTTGCCATGAGGTCGCCCGCGACGTTCGGGAGCATTTCCCCGGTCAGGTCTTTACCAGCGTGATTCCCCGCAACGTCAGGCTGTCGGAGAGTCCTAGCCACGGGCTGTCGGTATTGGAATACGACGACAAGTCCAGCGGCGCCCTGGGTTATCGCGATTTGGCCTGGGAAATGATGGAACGCGACGGGGTGACGCCACCGCCCCTGGATGAAACCAACGGTTCGGTATCGCGCTGGTGGAAGGCGGTCCGAGTCATAGGAGGACGAAAATGACGCGCAGACCACTGGGACGGGGCTTGGGCGCGCTGATCGAGGATTCGCTGGAAGGAGTTGTCGCGCCTGGCGCCGCCGGCGGATATCGCAAAGTATCGGTAGATTCGATCGCGCCCTCGCTCTTTCAGCCGCGACGCCAGTTCGATCCCGAGCGGATGGCGCAACTGGCCGAGGCGATTGCGGCACAGGGGGTTATCGAGCCGCTGATCGTGCGGCCAATTCAAAACGGCAACGGGGCCGAGCATTACGAGTTGGTAGCGGGCGAGCGGCGGCTGCGGGCGGCGCGTCAAGCCGGTTTGGCCGAGGTTCCGGTTGTGGTGCGCGAGCTCGATAACAAAGGGGCGTTGGAAGTCGCCCTGGTGGAGAATCTGGCCCGCGAAGATTTGAACGCGGTCGAGGAAGCGCGCGGTTTGCAGCGCTTGGCGCGGGAATTTTCGCTCAGCCACGAACAGATCGCCCAACGGATCGGCAAGAGCCGACCATACGTGAGCAACGCGATGCGGCTGCTTGAGCTGCCCGAGGCGATCCTGGCGCAGATCGAGCACGGCGAACTGAGTGTCGGCCAGGCACGCCCGCTGCTGGGTCTGGCATCGCCCGGCGAACAGCTTGCGGCGGCACGGCAGATCGCGGCGCACAAGCTTTCGGCGCGCGGGGCCGAGCAAATCGCCGCCGCCCGGCGCAAGCCGTCGGCCGCGACCGTCAACGTATCCAAGGCCGCCGATCCACATATGCAGGCCTTGATCGAGACCCTCCAGCGCGCGCTCAAGCGCAAGGTACGTGTGGATCGTCAGGGTAAGGGGCCGGGCCGGCTGGAAATTGAATTTTACAACGATGAGGATTTGACCGCGCTGGCCGCGACGCTCACCAACCAGCATCTGGGCGGCGCCTCCTGGCCCCAGCCCTGAGCGAGCGTGGTCAGCGAGCGGATGGCGGACCGGCAAGCTCGAAGCGGAAGATCGACAGGCGCGCCAGACGAGGCCGGCTGTAGTCACGCCATTTACCTGCCGGCACGTGAGTGGGCGTGACCTTGCGAAAGCGCAGGCGCTTGAAGAAGCGAGCGGCATGCTCCTCGCTGGTGCAAGCGAAGACATAGCGCAGCTTGCGTGCCCGCGCTTCCTTCAAGACTTCGCGGACCAATTCGGCCCCCACTCCCTCGCCCTGATAGCGGGTCAGGGTATAGAGCGCGGTAATCTCGCCCGCGCGCTCGCGATGGTAAGGTTCGGTCAGCAGCGAGCAGATCCCCGCCAAATTTTCGTCGCCCACCCGGTAGCCGAAGCAGGAGGGCAGGATGCGGGCGATTTGCTCGGCGCTGCGCGCCAGCAGCGCGCCTTCGCTCTGGCCGCGTTGGATGAGCGCCTCGGCCTCCTCGAAATCGTCGATCGAAAGCGGTTTGACCGAGCCATAGGCGGCCTGGGTCAGCAAGGTCCCGGTGCCCGAATAGCTGAACAGCTCGTCGTACACGGCACGCGGCGCGGTCAGGCCGATCGAGCCGACGCCGTCCTCCAGCGCGCGTTTGGCCGCGCGCAAGATGGTGCGGCGAATTTTCAGTCGCTGTTGGCGGATCAGCGTGTTGATGCGCCGGGCCTGGACGAAGGACACCCGATGGCCGCTTTTGTCGGTCAGGCCGCCGATCGGATCGAGCAGCAGCAGCTTGAAGACCCGCAACCGGCTGGCCAGTTCCTGGGCGAATACCGTTAGATCTTCGGGGTCGGCGCTGCGCGCGGCGCCCACCACGGCCCCGCCGGCGCGCAGACTCTGCCAGATTTGCGCCACGGTAGAGTCGGGAGGATAGGGACGCGAGCGCAAGCCGTGGGCGGGATCGAACACCGGGGGTGCATAGCGCGAGGCCAATTGACCCATCCGCCGGCGCAGCCGCGGCAGCATCGCCTCGCTGGCGATCACGATACAGCGGGTCTGGTTGCGTACCAGCACGCGTAGCGCGCTGATCAGCGAATCCAGATCGCGCAAGCGAGCCGGATCGGGCTGAATCAGCGCAAAAAGCAAGCTTTTGCCGTAAAACTCTTCGAGATAAAAGGCCTTTTCGTTAAGTGGCGCGGCTGCGGCCACGATCGTCTCGGTGCCCGTTATCTCAGTGCCGGGTTTGCTTTCGCTCAAGCTCGTGCCCGCTGGTTCGAGTTGCAAGCTGCCCGTGCGCCGTTTATCACGGGGTGCTCGATCGGGCAGCATCATGCCTGCGCTGCAGAGCCAAGGCGAGTGGATCGGATGACGCGCTTAGGCCTTGAAGTTGGCCGAGGAAGAGGACAGCGGCGCTACCTGGTTCATCAGGGCCGGCGGCAGCTTGGTGGTGGCAATCTGCTGAAGGTTGGTTTGCGCGAACACTTCCAGCAGCGCGTGTTGGCCCTGTTCCCAGACCCGGAACATGCGGCAGGCGGGCTGCAGGCTGCAGGTCGCGGTGTCCTCCAGGCAGACGTTGAGATTGATCGGCCCTTCCACCGCCTCGATGATGTCCTTGAAGGAGATGGTCTCGGCCGGACGGCCCAATTGATAACCGCCGCCGGGGCCGCGCTGGGAGCGGACCAGGCGGTTGCGCATCAGGTCCCGGATAACCTTTTCGAGAAAATACTTGGGGATATGCTCCTGCCGCGCAATCTCGTTGCCGTTGGCCACCCCCGTGCCTACGTCGGCCAGATGGATCATCGCGCGAAGCGCGTATTCAATTTTGCGCGGAATTTGCATCACGCTCATGGCTGAACTCCGGCGCTGGCCGTGGGCCAAGCCTGCGCGATGGACGGTTTGCGCGCGGCGGAACGCCGCGGCGCTGGGGCCACCAAGCGTTCAAGATACTTGGCGATTAGGTCGCTTTCCACATTGACCCGCGTGCCGACGCGTTTTTGCCCCAGCGTAGTCACTGCCAGGGTATGGGGAATTAAGGCGCAACTGAAACATTGCCCGCGCAGGGCGAAGACGGTCAGACTGACGCCGTCCAACGCGACCGAGCCTTTTTCGACCAGGTAGCGCGCCTGTGCCGGCGCAACCTCAAAGGTGAACAAACGCGAGGCGCCCTCGGGCACGATCGAAACCACGCGCCCCAGCCCGTCGACGTGGCCGCTGACCAGATGGCCATTAAGCAGGCTGGCCATGGTCAAACTGCGCTCCAGATTGACTCGCTCGCCAACCCTCAACGTTCCTAAAGTGGTACGACGCAAACTCTCGGCCGAGATATCCATGGCAATCGTCGCCACGTCCTTGGCCACAACGGTCAGACAGACGCCGTTAACTGCGATCGAATCACCGATACGCACCCGCGCCAGCGGCAGCCGGCTGCGGATGGTCACCCGCAATCCCTGGTCCAGCGGCCTCAGAGCCTTAACCACGCCTAAATCTTCGACGATACCGCTGAACACGAATCTTCCTGCGCGCCGTCCTTGGCCTCTGTAAGCCTGCGACCGCGCCTTGCCATTATAATCCCTGAGATAATAGCGCTTTAAGCGCCCGTCTCGCAAATCGCTAACCAGACGCGCTGGACCGGACACACGGCGCGCAGCTCAATCCATGACTGCCAAGCTCACCCTGGATAAACTGGGCCGGATTTTGCTGCCGAAGCCGGTGCGGGGCAAGCTGCAGCTTGCGGCCGGCGACCAATTGGAGCTCGAGAGTCTGGGCGATCAGATTACCCTGCGCCCCTTGCGTGGTTCTGCGGAGCTCAGGAAAAAACGCGGGTTGTGGGTCTTCCATTGCGGCGAACCCCGTCTCGGCTGCCGTTGTTCAGGAGACCATCGATCAGGTCCGAAGCGAGCGCGATCAAAGTAATCTAGGCAAAAACCGTCGACCGTCTCCAGTGTGACATCACGGCCGCCCGATGGTGTTCATGCCGGCGCTGGATTAAATTATGAAGGCGTGGAGAGCAACACCAAGGCGCTTCTGTTCGATTTCGGCAATACCTTGGCTTTTGTCGATTACCACGCCCTTGCGCAGGCCCTGGCCGACGAATGCCCCGGGGTGAGCGCGTTGGCCCTGGAGCGGGCCGAGTACGTCGGCCGACGGGCTCTTGATGAAGTCCTGCTGGCGGATAACACGCTCAGTCTGGAGCAAGCCTACCTGCTTTATTTCCACCGCTGGATGGAAGCCGCCGGGGTGGCGTCCAGTCGCCTCCAATGGTGCCAAGAGCGTTTCACCCAGTTGAACCAGGTCGAGACGATGTGGCGCGTGGTTCGGCCGGGAACCCGCGAGGCGCTGGCCGACTTTCGCCGCCAGGGCTTCAAGCTGGGGGTGATTTCCAACGCCGGCGGCACCATCGCGCGCGACGCTGAGCGCTACGGTCTGGCCGAGTTCTTCGACGTCATCATCGACTCTCACGTGGTGGGAGTCTCCAAACCCGATCCTCGGATCTTCCACCTTGCGCTAGACCATCTCGGCGTGCGTGCGAATGAGGCGCTATTTGCCGGCGACATGTATTCGATCGACGTGCTGGGTGCCCGTGCCGCCGGAATCGACGGCGTGCTGATTGACGCTCTCGGCCATTATTTGTGGATCGAGCATACCCGGATTCGCGGCGTCCACGAATTGCAACCCTGAATCAGGCGGCGAGTTGCAGCTTCGCGGGCACCCTGGCCGGCGCCCTTGACAAGCTGCGCCCCCATAGTTTCATAATTTTGGAACGATGAAGACGTCGGCCGCAGTCCAAACGTTGGCCGCTCTGGCCCAGAAAACCCGGCTCGAGGTCTTTCGCCTGCTCGTCCAGCGTGGTCCCGAAGGGCTGGCGGCCGGCGAGATTGGCGAACGCCTGGGGTTGCCGTCGCCGACCTTGTCGTTTCATTTGAACCAGCTGCGCTTCGCCGGGCTGGTTGGTTCGCGGCGCCAGAGCCGCTCGATCATCTACCACGCGAATTACAAGACGATGGGCGATTTGCTGGCGTACCTGACCCAGAACTGCTGCGGCGGACGTCCCGAACTCTGCGCCCCGCTCGCGGACACGCTTGAGCCGGTAGCCGGATGCAAGCCGGCGCAAGCCATCAAACCAAGGAGCCAACGGAGGGTATCGCGATGAAGCGCTTCCACGTGCACGTTCAGGTGGGCGATCTCGAAGCGTCGGTCCGATTCTATTCCGCCCTGTTTGGCCGGCCGCCGGCGGTCCTCAAGCCCGACTACGCGAAATGGATGCTCGAGGACCCGGGTCTCAATTTCGCGATAACCTCGGGAGCGGCGACTCCAAGCATTGATCACCTGGGATTCCAGGTCTCCTCCGATGACGAGTTGGAAGTCATCGCGCGCCGCCTTGACGCCGCCGGACAGGCGGTCGTCAAGCAGGAGAACGCGGCTTGCTGCTACGCGCGCGGCGATAAGGGATGGGTGAGCGATCCCAGTGGCCTTTCGTGGGAGACCTTTTATACTTTCGGCGAACACCCGGTGTACGGCAACGATCTTGCCCCGCGCGCGCAAGCCTCTGCCTGTGCGGCGTCGGAATCGTGCTGCGCCCCGGTGAAATCGTCAAGCGGCGGTTGCGGGCCGGTCGCGCGATGAAGGGGCTCTTGTTCCTGTGCGTGCAGAATTCCTCGCGCAGCCAGATGGCCGAAGGGCTCGCGCGGGCGATACTGGGCACCGCCGTGCGCGTGCAAAGCGCCGGTTCGCGGCCCGCGGGAGTGAATCCGCTCGCGGTTGCCGCGATGGCGGAGATCGGGATCGACATTTCCGCTCAGCGCTCGAAGCCGCTGGAAAGTATTGACGCCAAAACCGTCGATACCGTGATCACGCTGTGCGCCGAGGAAGTATGCCCGGTTTTTTCGAGCGGCGTGCGCCGACTGCATTGGCCGATCGCGGACCCCGCTGCGGCGGACGTATCGCTGAGCCAAGCGCGCCGGCTTGCGAACTTCCGCGCGGCGCGCGATCAGATCAAAGCGCGGATCGAAGCCCTGGCCGCCGATTTTCGCGATCCTCCAACTCCCGAAACGAGCCGGTGATGCCGATCTTAATGTTGGGGTGAGACTCAAGAATTGGGAGCAGGCGAATGAAGAGTAAGTCACCAACTACGGCCGGCTCCGTCGGGACTCTCGCGCAACCATCGAAGGCGCATCGGCTTTCCTTTCTCGACCGCTTTCTCACCCTGTGGATTTTTCTGGCGATGGGGTGCGGCGTCGCGCTGGGCTATTTCGTCCCGGACACCAAGGCGGTAATCGACCGGCTCGGTATCGGGACCACCTCGATTCCGATCGCGGCCGGGCTGATCCTGATGATGTATCCGCCGCTTGCCAAGGTGAACTACGACGAATTGGGCCAGGTCTTCCGCGACTGGAAAATCCTGGGGCTGTCGCTGGTACAGAACTGGATCGTCGGTCCGCTGTTGATGTTCGCGCTCGCGGTGCTCTTTTTGCGCGGCCATCCCGCATACATGGTCGGCTTGATCATGATCGGCCTGGCCCGTTGTATCGCGATGGTAATCGTCTGGAACGACCTGGCGGCCGGCGATGCCGAGTATTGCGCCGGCCTGGTGGCCTTCAATTCGATCTTCCAGGTGCTCTTTTATTCCGTGTACGCACTGATTTTTGTGACCTTGATTCCCCGTTGGCTGGGTCTGCAAGGCGGGATCGTGCACGTCACGATCGGTGAGATCGCCCAGAGCGTCGCAATCTACCTGGGCGTGCCGTTTGTCGGCGGACTGCTCACCTGGGTTGTGCTCACGCGGGCCCGGGGCAAGCGGTGGTACCGCGAGCATTTCCTTCCGAAGATCAGCCCACTTACCCTGCTCGCGTTGCTGTTCACGATCGTAGTGATGTTCTCCCTCAAGGGTGGCGCGATCGTGCAGCTTCCGCTGGATGTGTTACGGGTGGCGATCCCGCTGCTGTGCTACTTCGTCATCATGTTCGGCGTGTCCTTTGTGATGAGCTACGAAATCGGCGCCACTTACGCGCAATCGGCCACGCTTTCGTTCACCGCGGCGTCGAACAACTTCGAGTTGGCGATCGCGGTCGCGATCGCGACGTTTGGCCTCAACAGCGGCGAGGCCTTTGCCGCGGTGATCGGACCTCTGGTCGAGGTCCCGGTGTTGATCACGCTGGTGAACGTGGCGCTGTGGGCCCGCGGCAGATATTTTCCCCAGGCGGCGGCCAGTATCGCGACAGTTGAATGCAGCGCTGCCGGCGCCACGCCGCGACTCAGGGACCAGGGGACTTAGCGGCTTGGTCTGTGCCGACCTGCCCGTGGTCAGGCGGGTGACGGCCGCCACTCGGACGGTGGTGGGGTCAGCTTGCCCAACAATGCGGGTACGCGCGCGCCGGTAACGGAAGGAAAGTTTCCGGGCTGTCCGCTGAGCAACGCATATCCCAGTAAGGCGAAGGCGATTGCCTCCAGCGCCTCGCTGTCCACTCCCAGCGCCTCGGCCCGCATCACCGGGATGCCGGGCAATTGCTCCTCCAGCATTGCCACCAAAGTGGGATTGCGGGCGCCACCGCCGGTTACGATCACCTGGTCCACCGGTCCCAGGGGCATCACGAAGTGGCGGCAGGCCTGCGCGATCGAATGGGCGGTCAGCGCGGTGGCGGTGGCGATGGTATCCGCCGCGCTCAGCCGCAGCGCGCGGGCGCGGCGCAGGACGCGGTCGACGAACGGGGCGCCGAATTCCTCGCGTCCGGTGGATTTGGGTGGACGGCGGGCGAAAAAGCGATGGCGCAGCAATTCCTTGAGCAGCCGGGCATGGATGTGGCCTCGCGCCGCCATCCGTCCGTCCCGATCCATCTGCGCCCGCCCGCCACTGAGACGCACCATCAGGCCGTCGATCAGCATGTTGGCGGGCCCGGTATCGAAGGCAACCAGGCGCGGATCGCCAGGCTGCGCGCCCGGCGGCAGGTAGGTGGCATTGCCGATCCCGCCTAGATTTTCCACGACCCGGCCCAGCTTGGGATCGCCGAAGAGCAGACGATGGGCCAGCGGTGCCAGCGGCGCTCCTTCGCCGCCCAGGGCGATGTCCATCGGGCGGAAGTCGTCCACCACCGGGCGGCCGGTCAAGGCCGCGATCACCGCCGATTCCCCCATCTGCAGGGTCGAGGGGATTTGGCCGCGGCGCGTCCGGCGGGGCGGCAAATGGAAGAAGGTATGGCCGTGCGAGCCGATGAAGGCGACGCGCTCAAGCGGCATCCCAGCCTCGCGTGCCAACGCTACCGCGGCCTGGGCCAACGCTCGCCCCAGGCTGAAGTTGAGCGCCGACAACTCGCCGGCGCCAATAGCCGCTCCGCTCGAGGCGGCCAGCAGGCGGCGGCGCAGCCGCGGCTCGAAGCCATAGCTCTTGAAGGCGATCAAAGTGACCGGCGGCCGGCGCTCGAGGTCGATCTCGACCAGGGCGGCGTTGATGCCGTCGTGGGAGGTTCCCGACATCAGCCCGATTGCGATTTGCGGTCCCGGCGTCAGCTCAAGCATCATTATTATCGTCGTTCTCGGGTGGACGACGGGCACGCAGGTGCAAACTGCCCAGCGAGGCCAGGATCAGGCGCCATCCCGACGGGAATTCCAGGCTGCCGGTGTCGGCGTGGGCGTCGGGATGGATGATCACCTTGACCCCGTCGTGCCATTGCACCAGCAGGACCTGATGGCCGATCTGGCGTCCGGAGTTGGGATCGATCGCGAACTCGCCCAGCAGGGTACGGATGCGCAGATTGGCGAACGCCTCACGCATTCGATCCGGCTCCAGGCTGCCGCAGGCTTGGAGGGCAGCCAGAGCCAAGCAGCCGGCGGCGTAGGCTTGGGCTGCGGGATAATCGGGCTCTCCCGCCCCGGCCGCTCTCATTTCCCGCGCGAAAGCGCGCGGAGTGGACCCTAGTTGAGGTTCGATCTCCAGGCTCTCCTCCCATGGGCTGGGGCCGACGATACCTTCGGCGCGCGACCCCAGTTGAGTGTAAAACTCGGCTACGCCGGCCGCCACGCAGGCCAGCACAGGAATATTCAGACGGGCGCGAATCACGGCGTCGACCAGGGCGAGATCCTGGGCAAAATCGCCCGCGCTGACCAGGACGTTGATCCGCGCCCGCCGCAGATGGAGCAGCCAATCGATCAGGGCCTGGTCGCGCGGTGTGCGTACCTCCTGGTGGATTCGCAAGCGCACGCCGCGGCGCGCGTTGGCCCGCTCCTCGCAGGCCTGGGCCAGACCCGCGACCACGGCACGGCAAAAGGGCGTCGGCGCGGCGATCGCGGCGATGCGCTTGCGCCACAGCTTGAGTTGGCTGACCAGCCGGGCCAGGCCGACGAAATAGGTGCTGGCCGGGCTCGCCACGCCCACCAGCCGGCGGGCGTGGCGAGTGTACAAACTGTCGTCGGCGCCGCCATGATTGATCATCACCAAGCCTGCGGCTTCGCTAATCGGCAAAGCGACGCGGGTAAGATTGCTCGAATAGGGGCCGAGGATGACGTCGGCGCGGTTTTCAAAGCACAACGAGCGGTACTGCGCCGCGCATCGGCGCGCGTCGCTGCCATCGTCCAGGCAGCGCAGCGCGACTTGATAACGGTGGCCGCCCAGTTCCAGGCCCGGCTGATTTTGGGCCACGCAAAGCTGCAGCGCGTGCAACGCCTGGCGTCCCATCGCGGCGTACCGGCCGCTCAACGACAGGGTCAGGCCCAGAGTCAGCGTACGCTCCATTAAGTCGGTTCGCTTCCGCGCAAGGACTCAGTCAATCTGCGCGTATCCGGCGCGAATCACCGCTTGGCCGGCCGGGTTGTAGGCCTCGAAGTCGTATTGTGCGCCCTTGCCGCGCCAGATCCGGATTGTAATCGTTTGCCCGGGAATTACCGGACGGCTGAAACGCACCCGCAGGCGGCGCAGGCGGGCGGGATCGCCTTCGCACAGGCGATCGACCACCGCGCGCGAGCACAAGGCCATCGTGCACAAGCCGTGCAGAATCACGCCGGGCAGCCCGGCCATCCGCGCCACGGCTTCTTCAAGATGGATCGGGTTGAAGTCGCCCGAGGCTTCGGCGTAGCGGCGCGGCAGATCGAGCGCGACCGGATAGTTTTCCTCCACCAGCGGCGGCTCCGAATGGTCCACGCTATCGCTGGGGCGCGCCAGCGCCGCGCGTGCCCCGCGGGGGCCGCGAATGAAAACCGTGAAGCGGGTGTTTTGCACCAGCGCGCCGCTGGAATCGCGGGCCGGTAGTTCCACCGTCATCCGCTCGCCGCTGGGCGCCGGTTCGATGGTCTCGATCGTGGCCTGGCTGTAGATCAGCGCGCCCGGCCGCAGCGGAGCGAAAAACTCCACCTCATGCTCGCTGTGCACCAGCCGCAGCATATCGACCTGCAGGCTGGGATCGCCCATCACCTCGACCACCGAGGGCCAGATCACGGTGGCCCCAAAGATCGGTGGCGCAATCACCTGCGCCTCGGCGGCGGCCAGATAGCGCGGATTGAGATCGTCGCAGGCCCGCGCATAGCGCTCGATTGCTTCGCGGGTGACGCGGGTTTCGCGCACCGGGTACTGTTTGCCAAGGCAGGCGGGGTTGAGCGGCATAGCGATGCTCGTCGTGTTCGGTGATGGATTTCAGCGCGCCCGCGCCACCACCCGGTTACGCTGCATCCCCAGCCCCTCGATCTCGGCCTCCACCACGTCCCCGACCTTCAGGAAATGGCCGCTCTGCATGCCGATCCCGTTGGGCGTGCCGGTGGAAATCAGATCGCCTGGCTCCAGGGTGAACTGCGCCGCGACATGGGCGATCAGCTCTTGCGTAGTGAAAATCATTTCGCCACTGTTCGCGTCCTGGCGGGTTTCGCCGTTGACCTTGAGCGTCAAATGCAGGTTGTGACAATCGCCGACGAAGGCGCGCGGCACCAGCCACGGGCCCAGCGGGGCGAAGCTTTCGTGGCATTTGCTGCCGAACCAGTCCGGGCCCGGAATCGAAACCTTCTCGCCCGGTTTGCGGAAATCGCGCACGGTGACGTCGTTGGCCACCAGGTAGCCGGCCACGTTGTCCAAGGCGCGCTCGGGCGCGATGTCGCGAGTGCGCGTGCCCATGACCACGGCCAACTCGACCTCCCAATCGACCTGCTCGCAAGCGGCCGGTTTGACGATGTCGTCGTAGGGGCCGGTGATGCAATTGGAAGTCTTCTGGAACATCAAGGGACGGGAACCGCTGGCCAACTCCGCGCGGCTGGCGCGGCCGGGGCGCGGGTAATTAACCGCGGCATAGATCATGGTCGGCGGTTGCAGCGGGGCATGGAAATGGAGCCGCTCGGCGGTGCTGACCGCCTCCCGCCAGCGCTCATCTTCCAGCCCCTGGGAGAGCAGAAAGCTGACCAATTCCTGCAGCAGGTCGAAATTTGCTTCCCAATCCGCCAGCAGCTCGAGCATCCCGGCTACTTGCAGGCGCCGGCGCGCGCGGCCCGCGGCGCTGAAATGGACCAGCGCCGGATTAAGCGCGATCACGCTTTGGCCCAGGCCCAAGGCGACAAAGGGGGGGCTGCCCGCACTGGAAACGGTAGCCAACTTGAATTGCTCGCTCATCGCATCAACTCTCCCTTTGGCATGAAACTAGGCCGCGCAAATAGCTCGCGCAGCTTGTGCGCTTCGGTGATGTCTTGGCTGGCCCGGCTTTGGAAGAACGCAAAGCGCTCCACTTTTAGGATAGGCGCCACACTAGCTTAATTCCTCGCCGCCCAGGAAGACCGCCTTGAGTCGCAGTTGCCGGTCGAGGACCAGGAGATCGGCGCGCGTCCCCGGCGCGATCCGCCCGCGTTCCTCCAGCGCCAGCACACGGGCCGGGTTGGTCGCCGCCATCAGCGCGGCCTCGCCCACTCCGGCTCCCACCTTCTCGACCATGAAGCGCAGCCCGTCGAGCATCGTGATCAGGCTGCCGGCCAGCCGCGCTCCGATGCGATGGGCGCCGATGGCGGGCGGCGGCGCTGGTTCCAGCGATGCTGGCGCCACGCTGTCGCTGGTGAGCAGCAGACCGCCGGCGCCGCGCGCGCGATAGAGCAGGCGCACGATTTCAGGATGAAGATGGACCCCGTCGGCGATCAGCCCGGCAAACGCGCTACCGGGCGCCAGCGCGGCACCGACGATCCCGGGCTCGCGCTGATGCAGCGGACGCATCGCATTGAAGACATGGGTAAACATGCCGGCGCCGGCCGCCAGCGCGGCGCGGGTTTGCTCCAGGGTGGCATCGGAATGGCCCAGCGAGACCGCCACGCCGCGCCGGCGCAGCGCTTGGATCGCCGCTGGCGCGCCGGGCAATTCCGGCGCCATCGTAATGAGCCGTAAGCGCTCGAGCGCCGCGATTCGCTCCAGCGCCGGCCCGCGTGGTTCAAGCGCATGCTGGGGATGGACGCCGAGCCGGACCGGTGAGATGAAGGGCCCCTCCAGATGCAGACCCAGCAATTCGGCGCCCGGCGGCCGCTGGGATTGAATCGCTTCGGCCACCACGCGCTCGACTTGCGCCAACTCCTCCAGCGGCGCGGTAATCGCGGTCGGCAGAAAAGCGGTGGTTCCCGCCAACGCCAAGCGGCGCGCCAACTCGCCCAATGCCGAGGGGGTCGCGCGGGGCACGTCGATCCCGCCGCCGCCGTTGACTTGCAAATCGATCAGGCCGGGCAGGATATAGTCGCCGCCGGGCGCGCCCGAACTCAGGTCAACCTCGGTAATCGTTGAGCTGAAGACCAGCCTGCCCGGCGCCAGCGCGCCGTCGGGCAAGGCAACGAGACCAACTAGTGCGCGCACTGCCGCTTAGTTGGCGCCAAACCGCTCGGCCAAAAGTCGTGAGAAGCGAGGCAAATAGACCAGATCGAAGACCTGCTCCTTGCCCGGAAACATCGCCACCGCCGCGGCCTTGAGCGCTTCGACGTGCTCCCAGGCTTGCTCCAGGGTAAGGGAGGCGTCCTGCGCGATCAGGGCGGTGGTGAGGTCGGCCAGGATTCGCAGCCGGCGGATCAGGCGCGTCTCGTCAGCTATCATCCGGGTACGTTCATCAACTGACATAAGCCTTCTCCGGGCGGGCCCGCGGAGAGCCCGATCGTTGCCCGCATTATAGCATCGTGCGCCCAGAAGTGGCGCAGGGTTGGGTCAAAGGCGCGTCCCGCCAGCTTGTCTTGCTGCGAGCACAGTGCCAACCTTGGCGCTAATCGTGGCAGAGGCGCGACTCAGAAGCAGTTTCATTTATCTCGCCAACGCGGTGCGTGAGATGACCGCCTATTGGCGGCTTATCGCGCTGGGCTTGGCGCCGATCGCGTTGTTGGCCTCGCTCTGCCTGCTACCCGACGCGCTCAACTTGCAGCATTCCCTGGTGCGCGCCTTCGAGCCCGGCACCCGTTCGGTAAGCTATTTCGCGGTTCAGATGCCTTATCCGGCACGCAGCTCAGCGGCGCTTGCGCCGCTGTTTCCGTTGTGGATGACGCGCAGCCTTCATCTGCTGTTCTTAATCCTGACCGCAGGTGCCAACCTGGTTGCATTGTGCATCATCCGCGCGCTCAACGATGGGACCGGTAAGCAGGAGATATGGCCGGCGACCCGCGCCGTGTACCGCGAGGCGCTGCGTCTGGTGCCAGCATTTTACTGGGTTGCGCTGCTGCAAATCGTCGCGATGGCGGTGGGTGCGGTGATGCTGATCGTGCCTGCGGTGCTGGCCTTTATCTGGCTGTATTTTGCCCAGTATTCACTGGTGATCGACGGTTACCGCAGTTGGCCCGCGCTCTTGCATAGTCGCGAGTTGATGCGCGGGCGGTTTTTCGCAGTCGCGGTTCGCATCGTGGTCTTTCTGGCGGTTTGGTCGGGATACAATTCCTGGGCGGGTGCTGCTTTCGTGGGTATCAGCCTGCTGATCGGGCTGCTCGGCGCGTTGACCGGCTCGTTGTGGTCGGTGATCTGGTTGGCCGACCTGCTTTCGGTCAGCGTGGCTTTTTTGACCAGTTACTTTTTCCTGGCCGCCGGCTATCGGCTCTACCAGGATCTGAAGGCTACCGCCACGATTGCCATCCCGGTGCAAATCAATGGCGCCCAGCCTTCCACCGGCCCTTTGCGCCGCGCTTCTACCCCCGCCTTGGCCGGCTGACCGGCTTACTGATCCATCGCGCTGGCGGCGAAGACTTCCTCCAGCCGCATCAAGCGCGGCGTCAGCCCTTGCTCGTGGGAATATTGCGCCGCAGTCTCCAAGGTCTTGCGATTGGCGCGGATGCCGTGCTGGACCAGCGGAGTTTGCAACGCGGCGCGGCTTTCAGGCGTAAGCAGCCCGCAGGCCAGGTGGTACTCGACGTGCTCGAGCCGCTCGCGGTTGGCGATCGCGTTGGCCTGCTCGAAGGCTTTAAGCAAATTGAGGATCGCCCAGGGATATTTTTGCGCCAACTCGCGCTTAATCACCATCCCATGATTGATCGGCAGGATTCCGGTCTTGCGAAAATAGCGCGTTCCCTCGGCTATCGGATCGAACAGCGGGTGGATTTCCGGATGGCCTCGCAAGTCGGCGCGGGCGCGATCGACCAGGTTGTTGTCGACGATATAGCGCAGGGTGGCGTCCAGCTTGCCCGCCAGCAACATGGTGCCGATGTCTTCGTCGGCCGGGATTTGATGCACCACCACCCCTGGCGGTGGGGTAAAGCCGGTGGCGCCGCCGTGGCTGTGCTCGGGCGTGCGCTCCATCCAAAACTGCATCTCGCGCGGCTCGACTCCAAACTCGTGTTGCAATACCCCGCGCGTCCACAGCGCCGCCGTCATCTGATACTCCGGTACCCCCACCCGCTTGCCCTTGAGGTCCTGTGGCCGCTCGATGCCGGCATCGCGGCGCACCAGAATGCGGGTGTGAAAGAATTCGCGAGTGGTGAAGATTGGTAACCCGACCCAGCGCTCATCGCCACGGGCGATGGTCATCATCAGGGAAGAGAAGGACATCTCAGAGACGTCGAAATCGCCAAAGCGCAACTGGCGCCAAAACAGCTCGGAGGGATGGACCACGCTGGGGATTAAATCGATGCCGTCGGGCTGCACCCGGCCGTCGAGAATCGGCCAAGTTCGCGGATTGGAAGCCATCCCGATACTAAGCTGGATTTTCATCAGGTTCCTTTTCGCCGGCGTGGCGCTCCGCTCGGCCTGACGCCTCTATTATCTGCCGCGAGCATAGATCGGCCAGGCGGGTTGGTCAAAGCAGGTTCCAAGGAAAGCGCCAGATGCGCCATCAGGCTTGCGGCGCGACTGCGCTGGCCAGACGCGAGATGAGCCGCACCGCTACCCCCAAGGGAGCCAAGCCGAGGTTGGCCGTCGCTTTGAGCTCGGCCAAAGTGTGCTGGACCTGCTCCATCCGTTTGCGATCTCGGCCAGCCAGCCAGCGGCCAAGTTGCTCGGAGGATTCCACCAGCAGCGGTGGCTCAGCCAGCAGTTGCTGGGTTAGCCGCAAGCGTCCCCATTGCAACTCCAGGGCAAGATCTTGCGCCGCGCGCCGTTCCCATCGATCGTGAGGGCCGATAGCGGCTAGCGCCTCTTCGATGAGCGCGAAGTCGATCACCCCAGCCAGAGCGAAAAAGGCCTGCGCGGCGCGGCTCGCGGGAGTCGCGGTCTGCACGCTCAGCCCGATGATCTGGAGCAGGTGATCGGCGAAGTTTAGGCGGGCCAGAGGATGAGCGTCGCTCTCAGCCAGCCCGGCTGCGCGCAGATCGCGATAGTAGCGCTCGAAACGGGCGCGCTCGCCTCCGGTTAGCGCGCTTTCGAATTGCATGCCGACCTCGTTCCAGGCAGGCGCCAGTTGCGCCACGCGCTGTGCGATTGGCTGCTCGGAAGCGGCCGCGCCCAGCAGGGCGCGAGTGGCGCGGTCGGCGGCCTGTTCCAGCGAGAGCAAGGCCGCCACCTCGGCGCCGGGAATAAGCTGATTCATGCGCTGCTTGACGCGGTTGAGATGGGCGCGCAAGTCGAGCACGTCGCTGGCTATCAGCCAAGCCCTGATCGCGTCTTGCGCGCTGGTGTCGAAATCGCGCATCAGGCTGAATATGAAGATTGCGCCCATCAGATCGACCAGCTCATTGACCAGGGTGGTGGCGATAAGCTCGCGCCGCAGTTGATGTCGACCCACCTCGGCGCCGTAGTCGCGTACGATCGAGCCAGGAAAGTAGGGGACCAGGAAACGCGTGTTGAAATACGGGTCGTCGATGAACGCGGCCTGATGCAGCCGCTGGGCCAAGTCGATCTTGGTGTAAGCCACCAGCACGGCCAATTCCGGGCGGGTCAGGCCGACGAAGCGAGTTTGCCGTTCGTGCAGCGCTTCGTGGCTGGGAAGCGCCTCTTCGCGCCGGCGCAACAGGCCGCGGTGCTCGATCTCGTTGAGATGCTCGCGAAAGACGCTGGGCTGGCGGGCGCTGCGGACTTGTTCCAAGCTGAGCAAGAGAACTTGGTCGCGATTGTTGGCCAACACTTGCTCGCACACCTCGGCGGTGGCCGCGGTCAGGGCCTGGTTACGCTGGGCGAGATCCAGTGAACCCCGGAGCAGGGCGGGCGCGAACAGGATCTTCAGATTGACTTCGTGATCGGACAGATCGACGCCGGCCGAATTGTCGATCGCGTCGGTATTGATACGGCCGCCTGCCAGTGCGTATTCGACCCGAGCGCGTTGGGTAAAGCCGAGATTACCCCCCTCCACCACGATTTTGGTGCGTAGCTGATTGGCTGCTATCCGGCAGCCATCGTTGGCGTGATCGCCCACCTCGGCGTCGCTCTCATCGCTGGCGCGCAGGTAGGTCCCGATGCCGCCGTTGTAGAGCAGATCGACCGGCGCCCGCAAAATCGCCTTGATCAAGCTGTCGCTGTCCAGCTCGGACTCTTCGATACCCAACGCGGCGCGTACCTGGGGACTGAGCGCGATGACTTTTTGGCCGCGGCGAACGATCGCTCCACCCGGGCTGAGAAGAGCGGGGTTGTAGTCCGACCATTGCGAATGAGGCAGGGCGAACAGCCGCTGGCGCTCGGCAAAGCTGAGCCTGGGGTCGGGATCGGGGTCGAGGAAGATGTGACGATGGTTAAAGGCGGCCAGCAACTTCAGATTGGCCGATTGCAACATGCCATTGCCGAACACGTCGCCGGCCATGTCGCCGATTCCCACTACCGTGACCGGCGCGCCGCCGTCGGGGTCGCGGCCCAATTCGCGAAGATGGCGTTTGGCGGATTCCCAAGCCCCGCGCGCCGTGATGCCCAGTTTCTTGTGGTCGTAACCTTGGCTGCCGCCCGAGGCAAAAGCGTCGCCCAGCCAGAAGCCGCGTGCGATCGCCAGTTCGTTGGCGATGTCCGAAAACTCCGCTGTTCCCTTGTCAGCGGCTACCACCAGGTAGGGATCGTCGCCATCCAGAATGGCGCCGTCCGGGGGATGAATCACCCGGCCCTTGACCACATTGTCGGTCAGGTCGAGCATGCCGTTGATCAAGGTCTTGTATGCCGCGACCACCTGCTCGGGGCCCACGTTTCCCGCATGCTTGAGTACGAAGCCGCCCTTGGCGCCCACCGGCACGATAATCGCGTTTTTGACGGTCTGGGTCTTCATCAACTCCAGGATTTCGGTGCGAAAATCCTCCAGCCGGTCGCTGGCCCGAATTCCCCCGCGCGCCACCATGCCGGCGCGCAGATGACAGCCCTGCATGAGCGGACTGTCAACGTGGATCTCATAGAGCGGCGCGACATCGGGTAGATCGGGAAGGCGGTTGCTAGCAAGCTTGATTGCCAGGTATGGGACGGTGTCGGCGGCGGGGGTGACGAAATAATTGCTGCGCACGGTGGCTTCGACCAGGGCTAGCACGCGGCGCGCGCTGCGATCGTCGCTCAGGTTGTCGATCGCGCCCAAGCTGGAAAGATAATCCGCCTTGCACGCCTCGATTTGCGCGGCCGGCGTAGCGGCCCCGGGGCGTAGACGCAGGCTGAAGAACTCGATGAGACGCTTGGCTAGCGCCGGATGGGATAAAAAAATCCGCCGCAGCGCGGCCAGCGCGGGCGCCAGTTTCATTTGAAATGCCGCCGCCAGATACAGCCGTAACAACGCCACCTCGCGCCATTGCAGGCCGCCGCTCACGACCAGGGCATTGAGCGGGTCGTCCTCCAGCCAGCCGGCGCGCACCGCGCTCAGCGCGGCGCTCAATTCAGATGCGCGCTCGAGCCCAGCGGCGCTATCGTGTGCGCCAGTCTGCACCACGAATTGCAGCACGAACGCGCGCTCGCTCTGGGTGCCGGCGCGGGGAGCAAGCTGGTAGGCGGCTTCGGACAGGACGCGCAAGCCAAAATTTTGCAGCATCGGCATCAGGTCCGAGAGTGCGGGCTCTTCACCCAACTGGTAAAGACGCAGTTCCAGGGCCCCCGCTTGCTCAGTTGCGGATATCTCCACCGGTGGCTTGCCACCGGCCAGCAAAATCTCCAGTCGCTCGATATCGGTCAGGGCGCGGGCAGGGTCAGCGGCAGCCTGATAGGCCGGGGGAAAGGCGTGGTCGTAGCGAGCGGCTAGAAGGGCGGCGCGCGGGTCACCCCAGCGTTCGATCAATCCCTCTCGCAAGCGATCGCTCCAGGTTCGCGTTAGCCGACCGACGTCGTTTCGAATCTCGGACAAGACCGCAGCCGGCGGTGGTGGCGCGGCGAAGCAAAAGTGGAGCTGCGCCTCATAGCCCTCCTGTAGTTGAAGGTGGTAATAAATCAATTCCCCGCCCAAGCGCCGGCGCAGCGTTTCTTGAATTTCCACCCGCACCTGGGCGGAGAAACGCTCACGTGGCATCAGGACCATCACAATAACCATGCGGCGCGGCGCATCGGGCGCGATCGTAACCCGCACCGCGTCTTCCCCCGCGCCCTGACGCAAGGCGGTCAACTGCATACCCAACTCGTCCACCGAGGCGCGGAACAGCTCGGCCTTGGGCAAGCCGTTGAAAGCGGCGATCAGCTCCTTGTAATCGTGGGAGCCCGGCTGCAATTGCTCGCGTTGCAGCAACTGGCGCAGTTTGTCGCGCAGCAGGGGCACTTGGGCGGCCTCCTCGCTTGCCGCCTTGGTGGTGAACAGCCCCAGGAAGTGCTCGAAGCCGCTGACCGCGCCGTTGACGCCCCGGCGAATGAGAATTTCGTCCATCAGATCGGTGCGGTGCACGAACGCAGGTTGGCGGCTTTTGCCCACAATCACCCGAGGGCCAGTGAACAGCCACTCCCGCTCGTAATGCTCCAAGCCGCCCAACTCACGCACTGGAGCGCGCAAGATGCCCAGGGAGGCGTCGCGCTGTTCGTTTAATTGATGGTCGCGGTCCAGCTCGTAGTGACGGTAGCCCAGGAAAATCCAGCCCCCGCCTGCCATCCAACGCAAAAAATCGCGCACCTCGATCAATTCGCGGGCGCGCGCCAATTCCTCGCACAGTTGCAAGCAGCGCGCGCTCATCGGCGCGAAATCGGCAGTTGCAGCGGCCACCTCGCGCAGGCGCGGCGCCAGTGCGGCGAGTAGGCGGTTGGCCGCGACCTGATCCAACTTCTCTTCCAGCACGGCCGCGACATATGCCTCCCGGCTTTCGCGCACGCTGGCCAGTTCGAAACTTGCCAGCTTGCCCTCGCCGTCGCGGGCCACGCCGAAGACTGGATGGAGGAGCGCAAGTGGGGTGAGTGAAACCTCATGAAGATAGTTGCGAATGCTATCGACGATAAAGGCGCCGTCGCGCATCGCTACCTGCACCACGCTATGGAGTTGCCCGCCCAGCCTCTGCTCGCGCAGCGCCAGAGTGGGGTTATCGGTGCGACTCGCGAAGAAATCCAGCCCTGCTCGCGCCAGCTCCAGGGCTTCTTCGTCAAGCAGGCGGCGTGCTAACTCCGGTGGCATTCGCACGAACAGGCGTGCCGCGAATAGCTTGAGCACCCGCGCCTCGTCCCCCTGTACTTGTGCCTCGATCAAAGTCTCGATGGTTTCACTGCTCACTGGCGCTTTCCCCTGACCCCGCCTGCATGGCCACCATTTGGTCCGCTCCGTCGAATCTCGGAACGCTATGGGGTAGGATTATAAGTGCGTGAGCGGGTCCAAAACCATGCCTGCCGTCGTCGAGCGCCTTCGCCCGGCTCGGGTCGAAGTGGCGATCGAGGAGTTGAGCGGTCCTTTCGGCCTAGGGCGCTATCAGGGCCGAGTGCTGATGGTCCCGGGGACGGTGCCGGGCGATCTGATCGAGGCCGAGATCGAGCGCGATCGAGGTACTTACGCGCTCGCCACGCTACGGCGCGTGATCGAGCCGGCGCCGGCGCGCCGCTCTCCGCCCTGTCCTTTCCTTCCCCGATGCGGCGGCTGTGACTGGCAGCAAGTCGTATATCCGGCCCAGCTCGCGGCCAAGGGGCGGCTGCTCGCCCAGCAATTCGAGCGCGGATTGGGCCTGCGCTTGCAGACCAACGATCTGGTGCAACCCGCGCCGCGCGAATTCGGCTATCGGGCGCGGGTGCGGCTGCAAGTAAGTTCGGCGGGCCTGCTTGGATTCTACCGTACGGGCACCAACGATTTGGTCCCGATCGACCAATGCCTGCTAACCGTGCCCGAGCTCAATCTCGACGTCGCTAGAGCTGTGGTCGCGGCCTTGCCCGGATGTGAAGAGCTGGAACTGGTGGCTGCGGGAGTGGGTCCGGTCGCGGTGGCGATCCTTAATCGGCGCGCTCAGGAGCAGGACCAAACACGTGCGACCAGGGCGATCGCGCAAGCGGGGCTGGCGGGGCTGGTTGTGCGGGCGCGCGATCGGCGGATCGCGGTGGGCGAGGTCGAGACCAGCTTGGAATTGGAACCGGGCCTGGAATTGCGGCTGGCGGCCGATGCCTTCAGCCAGGTCAATCACCAAGCTAATCGTGCTTTGATCGCGGCGGTGCTCGAGCGCGTAGCGCAGGCGGATGCGCGCAAGGTGCTGGACCTTTATTGCGGCGCGGGCAATTTCAGCTTGCCACTGGCCCGGCGCGGGCTGGAGGTCTTGGGGGTGGATGCAGACGCACTGGCGATCGAGGCCGCCGAGCGCAACGCGCGCAGGTTGGCTCTGCCCGTCCGTTTCGTGGCGATGCGGGCGGCGGAACTAGCGCCGTTTTTGCTGCGCGCGGGCTATCGCCCGGACCTCGCGCTGCTCGATCCACCGCGCGGCGGTGCCCGTCCCCTGATGGCCTCGTTGGGGCGCTTGCGCCCACGCCAAGTGGTGTACGTATCATGCGACTGCGCCACCGTGGTGCGTGATTTGCGCTTGCTGTGCGAACAGGGCTATCGGCTGGAAAGTGTGCGCGGGTTCGACTTTTTTCCCAACACTCATCACCTGGAGGTGGTGGCGGTTGCGCTATTGACTTGACTCCAGAGCGGCTCATACTCTGAACCAGAGTTCCTGGGACACCTGGCCGCCGCAAATTAAGGCTAACAGATGGCCAAGCAAGAAAAATCTCCCCGCCCAAAAGTAACCATCATACCGGGCCGTGGGGTCGCCCAAACCATCAACTACCTGCTCGAAGATCGTGATGATCTGGAATGGATTATCGCGGTTGGCCGAACCAAAAACGGCGAGCTGTTCTTTTATGACACTGGCGGGGATATTGTCGAAGATCTTGGCACGCTGGAATATCTCAAGTCCCGCATCGTACGGGCCCATTTCGGCGATGAATACGAATAGCCCTGATCGTGCCTGCTGAGCGGGCTTAAATTCCCGGCTCCGGCGCGCCCGCCGGCGGGCATGCGTAAATCTGTCCGGCCTCCGTCTCCAAAGGAATGCGAAATAACGTCTTTCCACACGTGTCCCCGGGCCCACTTACGCACAGGCCCGAGGCCGGCAAGTAAAGCGCACCGTGGGTTTGGCAGATCAGATAGCGACGATCTGGGGTAAAAAACTGGTTATCCACCCAATCCAACGGCAGCGGTACGTGTCGGCATCGATTGACGTAAGCGTAAAATTCGCCCCCTAGGTTGATCAGGAAGCATTCCTCTTCGATCCCGGCGATCGTCAAAAGGAACTTCCGCGACGCGCCCGGCGGCAGCTCCGCGCTCGCCGCGATTCTGAAGCGCGGGCGCCGAGGTCGGCCAGCTTTCTTGCTCGTGGCTGCCACAGCTCTTAACCTGTCTATACGGAGTCCGCCGATCAATGGACAAGCCACGAATTCGCGCGGTGGAGGCCTTCCCAATCGAGCATGAGGGGCAACGGCTGATTTGCCTACGCGATCCCCTGGGTCTGGCTCCGCAACCATTGGCGATGGGTGCGGCCGCCTACTTCCTGCTCAGTCTGATGGATGGAACGCGCTCCGCCGGTGAGATCGGCCAAGCCTTTGCGCACCAATTCGGGTATGCTCTGCCGCCCGCGCAACTCGACGCCTTTATCGAGACTCTTGACCAGGGTTTTTTTCTCGACAATTCACGCTTCGCCCGTCGTCGGCGTGCGGTTGGTCAGGAATTTGCCGGGCTGGCCCAGCGACCTGCCGCTCATGCCGGGCTTTGCTACCCGGCCCAGCCGAGCGAGTTGCGCAAGGAGCTGATGAGCTTTTTCGAACCGCCACAAGGTCCGGGTTGGGCCGAAATCGCGAGTAAGCCCAGTTTACCCAATCTGGCCGGGCTGATCGCGCCGCACATCGATCCGCGCCGCGGCAGGTCGGCCTACGCCCGCGCTTATCATCAGATGATGGTGCGCCAACCACCTCAACTGGTGATTATCCTGGGCACTTCCCACTACGGCAGCGGCCCGGAGCTGTTCACGGCCACCACCAAAGACTATGCCACCCCGCTGGGTAATCTCACCACCGATCGAGCTTTTTTGGCGCGGCTGGCCGGGCGCTATCGCGCGGGCGATCTCTTCGCCGACGAGCTGCTTCATCGCAACGAGCATTCGATCGAATTTCAGACCCTCTTTCTTGCCCTCACGTTGGGCTTGGAGGACTACCAGATCGTGCCTATCCTGGTGAGCTCCTTCCATGAACTTGTACGGGACCGTCGAATGCCGAACGCCGATCCCAGGGTTGGCGCTTTTCTCGACGCGCTGGGCGAAGAATTGGCCGCCGACGGCCGGCGGGTCTGCATTATTGCCGGAGTGGATTTCGCGCATGTGGGCAAAAAGTTCGGCGACGCGCAGGCGGCTGATGACGACATGATCGCATGGCTGCGCGAAGAAGATCGGCGCCTGATTGAGACTATCGAACAGGGTGACGGCGCGGCTTTCTTTCGCGATATTCTATGCGACGGCGACCGGCGCAGGATCTGTGGTCTATCCCCCATTTACACCCAGCTTGAACTGCTGCGCGGCCGGCGCGGCCGTCTGCTAGCCTACGACGTTGCTCTGGAGCCGCCCACTGAATCGGCGGTTTCCTACGCCGCGTTGGCGATCGACTAGTATGTTGAGTTGCGAGTGATGGCGTCGGTCGCCTAACTCAATTTGCGACGATCCCTGCATACCGAATTTGTATAAACCCAGCGCTAACCACGCTAGTGGTGCTCGCGAGTTCTCTGACTGAAGCACGAATGACGAAAAGCCGTTGCCTCTTCGGCTGAGTCCCGAGAGCGCGTCTGGCAAGCATCATTGTGGTTCGTGTCACAGGGGACCTCAGGGCTGAAAAGGGCGCCATCCCCTTCCGCGGCCCTATTCTCGCCCCCCAAGTCCGGAACCCCGGGTGCTCGCGCTTGAGTGTCTTCCCCTAGCTTCGCGGATTTTGACTTCCTGCCCTGCAAAGGCCGCTCAATTCATTGGGTGGCAAAACTTACTTCATCGGCTTGTAACATCCCGTGGCTATAAATCCTGGCAAGTTCGCCGGCGGTCGGCGCGCTGTAGCGCAGACAACCCGAGCTTTCGCGGCAACCGAACCGAACTGGAGGTATGAAAGATGAAAAACCCGCATTTGGCGATACTGCTTCCGGTGGGGCTGCTTTTTATTGGCGTGGCCTGTGCTACCGGCGCGGCGGCGCAAGGGCCGTCATTAAAATCCGATCCGCCATCCCAAGCGGCCAAAGCCGATCCCCCTCCCGACGTGACCAACTGCGCCATCGTCACGGTCTCGACCCCGATGCTCTACGCCTGCAAGGGGAAAGTTTACACCGCTTACCAGCTCCAGCAGCTCCGGGAAGCCGCGCAAGCCGCCCATAAACAATAAGTCAATCTAGGAGAGAAGGCAGCGTGTGCCCGCCCCGCCGGCGGGACTCAAAGGGCAACATATGATACCGACTAGACCAAAAAGCGATTTGAGCTTCAAACTGATCGAGCTCTTGCCGGTCATCTGGATCCTGGCACTAGCCCTATTGGTTCAACCCCGCCCGCTCTTTGCCCAGATCGCGGCCTCCTCGGCAGCGGCGGGAAGCACCGGCAGCTTGACCTTATGGACCGACCCCCGGACCAGTCAGGTTTTCACCCGTCCGGGGCCGGGCCGCGTGCCGCTGAATCTGGGCGTGATAGCCGCCCCGGTTCAGCATTCGCTGGAAAATCAGATCCAGAAGCAGCAAGTAGCGACCACCAAGCTGACCCAGCAGGTAACGCAGCAGCAGGTGCAAACCGACGCGGTGGTTCATCAGGTCAATACGATGCGGCCGGCCTGGCAAAACTACGTCGACAGTTTCCAGAACAAGGTATCTATTGGTGGCCAATTCTGGTTTGCCTACCAATATTTTACTCACACCGGATGGGGCCCGCAGTATTTGACCCAGGAAAACTGGCCTGGGCCCGGCAATAACGGGTTCAACTCCTTTTTCATGCATCGGGGTTATATCAACCTGTTTTTCTATCCCACCAAGGACTGGACGCTGCGGCTTACGCCCAACATCTATACCATGATCGGCAATACTTCGGCCCAGGCCTACGGACGCAGCTCGGCGATGCCCAACGCCAATGTCGGCAACCTGGGCTATCGGATTAAATACGGCTACGTGCAGTGGAATACCCCGTTTTTGAACCTCGGCATGGACAGCATCAAAAACGACAAGATCATTGTTGGAGTCCAACCTCAGCCAATCACGGCATGGGAAGAAGATCTTTACGGCTACCGATTCGTCAATCTAACGACCTGGAACATGAGTCTGTCATCGACCTTCCCCGGTATCAGCGTGCAGGGGCCGATTACGTTTGGACCAGAGCACCTGCAATATGCCGATTACAATGTCGGGGTCTTCGACAACGCCAGTTTTCACGCTATTGAAGCCACGGATACCAAAGACGTGATGGCACGGCTGTCGATCTATCCTTTCGGTGCCAAATGGCGCTTTGACGGTCTGGGTTTCACCAGCTTTTACGATTTCGGTTATGGCAACACTACGCCAGATGCCGCCGATTTGCCGACTGCCCTTAAGGGTCCCAACGCCGAAATCGAGCGCTTTGCGGAGATTGTTCATTATACAGCGGAAACCTGGGGCATTGCCTTCGAATATGATTGGGGCCGCAATGCCTGGAGCCCTGGCAACATGTTCTCGGCCTCTGGCCCGGCGGCCGTATTCGGACTTACTCCTAACCTGCCGGCACCGCTGGCCCTCAATTATGCAGCCTATTCCAACCTGGCCAATGCGCTACTCAATAACGGACGCTCATATCAGCAAGGTTTCAATTTCTTCGGCCATTACCATATCCCCAATAGCCGGGTGACTTTGTTCGGCTGGCTTGAACAATGGAATCCAAACACTAGTGTAAACACCAATCCGTTCGACTTCTACCGCGTTATCTTAGGTGCAGCTTATCAGTGGAATGAGTACCTGCGCTTCGCGATAGATACCCAAAACACGCTGTTTTTCCATAATCAGTACAACTTCCCTGTCAGCTACGCCAAGTCGTTCGGGTTTACCCCGCCAACCGGTTTTACCAGCGGGTCGATTCCCAACGTGGTGACGCGAGATACCCACGTCTTCATGCTTAACGTCGAGTATGTGTTCTAAGGTAATCGGCAATGGGTAACCACAATTTGTCGCATGTACAATCCGCGTCGAGTCGCTTAAGCAAGCGGCTCGGCCTAGGAAGGGCGACGCTGGGCGTGATACTTGGCGCGAGCCTGGCCGGCTGCGGCACCCTCGTGCCCTGGACGCCGCTAGGCCAGCCCACCGCGCCGCCGCAGGGCGGGGTTATAGCGCCGTCGGCTTTCATAGGAATGAAGATGAAAGACGTGATCGCCAAGCTGGGCCAGCCTACCAGCGTACAACCGCTGCAGGAAACCACTGGTAACCTCATGATCTATGCCCACGAGGGTGAACCCCATTACGTGTTCGAAACCGGCTCGCGGGGCGACGTCGTGAGCGCGACGGGAGGCGACTAGATGTCATATCCACCAATTCAGGGCGCAATCGTGCCGTCCTCTGCTGACCGCGGGCGCCGAGGTGCCAAAGCCTCGATCTTTCGCGGACTGCGCGCCGCCATCTTGATCGCCGGCGTGCTTGGCTGCCTGGTCACGCCGTTGGCGGCGGCCAGCGCCAAGCAACAGAACGCCAAATTCTGGATGGGCAAGAACATTGGCCAGGCAGTAAAGGCTCTGGGGCAGCCTACGCAAATGGTGCCAATCATCGAGACCGGCGGTGCGATGTACATCTATGCCAAGAAGAACGAACGCCACATGGTGTTCGAAACTGGTCCCGATGGGGTGATCAGCAAAGCAGTCAACGTGCAGTAAAACAGGGGCCGATTTCAAGTCGGCCGGCCCCTGTTTTCCCCCGGTGCGATTGGGTAACCGAGGTCGCGATAACACACGAGTTGGAGTGGGTGGCCGGCCTTGGCTCCGCTCGAGGTTCATCGTGGCATCTAGCGCAGAAGATCGATTTCCGCCGCGACCGACGGCGAAGCGTTCGCGGGTGCAAGCCGCTTAATCGTTCGGCGATCGCCGGTGGGTTGACCGCGGGCTCGTTGCCTCACGCCTGAGTGAACGGCGAAGAAATACTTTACGACGCAAACAAATCTCGGCTATACCTAAGCGGACTGCGCCATTAGTGAGGGTAAAGCGATGTTGAGCCGGGAAGACAACGAGCTATTGTGCCGGGTTGGGCCGGGCGCCCCGATGGGCGACCTGCTGCGCGAATTTTGGACCGTCGCTGTGCGCTCCCAGGCCTTGGAGGCCGACGGTGCTCCGGTACGGGTACGCCTGTTTGGCGAGAATTTCGTGGCTTTCCGCGCAAGTGACGGACGGGTAGGCTTCTTCGACGAAGGTTGCCCTCATCGTTGCACCTCGCTGGCCCTGGCCCGCAACGAAGACAATGCGCTTACCTGCATCTTTCACGGCTGGAAGATCGACGTCTCGGGTAAAGTGGTCGAAGTGCCCTCCGAGCCGCCCGAGCGACGCGCCGAGTTTGCCGCCAAGGTGCGGGTGCGCCATTACCCGGTACGTGAGGCCGCAGGCGCGGTGTGGGTCTATCTGGGGCGCAGCGAGCAGCCCCCGCAGTTCTACAACTTCGAGTTCGCCAAGCTCCCCGCCAGCCATTGCGTGCCGATGCGCGCGGTCGTTCACTGCAACTGGTTTCAGGCCTTCGAGCAGGTTTTGGACTCCGCCCATCTGGGCATCCTGCATCAGTCCTGGCTCAAGCAGATCGGAACCACGATGCGGCTGGCGACCCTGACCAGCCCCGTCTTCGAGACTTTGAAAAAGCCCTACGGCTTCCGCGAGGGGGCAATTCGCGACCTGGGCGATGGCACTTATTACGCGCGCATCCGCGAAGTGGTATTTCCCTACTTTTCCTTTATTCCCAACGATCCCCCGCAGCCCAACTTCATGATGTGCGCAGTCCCGATCGACGACGAATGGAACGCTCAATGGCTGTTCTGGTATGATCCTCATCAGCCGCTGGCCAGCTTTGACCATGTTCCCCATTCGCAAACCCAACGTGCGTCAGGGGCCAACCTCGACAACTTCTGCACCGATATGGGCGGTCCCGAAAACATGTGGAATCAGGATCGCAAGGCGATGAAGGAGGGGCACTTCACCGGCATCACCAAGAATTTCATCTACGAAGACTTTGCGATCGAGGAGGCGATGGGTCCGATCATGGACCGCAGCCGTGAGTTTTTGGGACGTAGCGACACCATTATTCTTACCGTCCGGCGGGCTCTCCTGCAGGCCGCGCGCGATTTTCGCCAAGGCAAACAGCCGAGCTTCATGGACCGCGCGATTGATTATGGCAGCGTGCGTGCGGCCGCCGTGCGCTACGATAAGTCGGTAGATTGGCGCGCCATGGATCCGCTCAATCCGCCGCCCGGCTTGTCAGTCCAATGGTAGGGCTTTTAAGCCCAGCTGGTCAGGCGGAGAGCAAGGCCTTTCCTACCCGCGAAGTTGTGTACAAGTTCGCTGGCAGCCGCTGCCAGTTGGCGTTGTCTGTCCAGGGCGTCGGGCGAGGTGCTTACCAGCTGGCGCAGGGCAGCAGGACGAAACCTTTCCCTCCGGTGGAAACTGCTAAAGTTGTCGTAGCGCCCACCGCGAATTGGGTCGAGCCGCGCTGCACGCTCGGGTAGGTAGGCGGGGGATTTCAGTCAGAGCACCGAACGAGCAGCCTTGGCGATGCTTTCGCTCGCCATCGGATGTTGACCGGGGAACTCAGCCAAGTCGCGCGCGGTCAAGCCGCGGGCGACCGCGAGCCCGATTTCACTGATCAAGTTTTCGGCATCCAATCCGACCACCCAGGCTCCTATCAGCCGCAGGTTCCCTGGGCTGAAAAAGAGGCGGACTTCGCCGCCCGTTTCGTCGAGAATCTGTGCGCGTGAGTCCTCACTTAGCGACGCCGCCGCTTCGATCAGCTTCACCCCCAACGGCGATGCGCTTGCTGGCACGATTCCCACGAAGGCGGCCGCGGGGAGCGTGAAGACCGTAAAAGGTACCGACCCGCGATCGAAATGGTCTACTGCCCTGCCCGCCAAGATGTTTGCTGCGGCGACCAGGGATTGACGCACCGCGGCGTGAAACAGTGGCGACTGGTTGTTAACGTCGCCACAGGCATATATCCCCGGAAGGTTGGTTCGCTCAGCCTCGTCCGCCTTGATCGCGCCGCCCTCCAGTTCAAGCCCGACGCGCTCGCAACCCTCGGGGATGACCGGGGTTCTTCCAACCGCCAGCAAGACCTGTTCACTTTCCGCGGATTTCTGGCGCCCGTCGTGCCGATACCAAATTTTGAAACCGCGCGCCGTCCGCTCGACGGCCTCGACTTTGGCTTTAAGCGTGATCGTAATTTCAGGATCTAGTAGCCGCTCGAGTTCTCCAACCATCCGCGGATCGAAACCGGGTAAAAGCTGATCGGTCATCTCAAGGACGTGAACGCGGGACCCAAAGGATCTGAAAAAGCTCGCCGTTTCCAGGCCAACATAACCGCCGCCCACCACCAACAACGTGTCAGGTAGCGAGCGAACGCTTGGATTGAGCTTGAAGATGCTCCGGCTGGTCAGACAATCCTTGGCGCCGGGAATCGGAGGAAGCGCAACATCGGCGCCGCTGGCAATGATAATCTGCTGCGCGCGGTACTCGCGATCGATGTTTGGCCCCTCGACCTTCAGCCTTCGTAGATCAAGGAAGCGGGCTACCCCTTTGACCAACTCCAGCCTGCCGCCGAGCGCTTTTAACTCCTCCTCATGCTGGGCGTAGCGGAGCCGCTGAACGGCGTCCTTATGAGCGACTACCTCGCCATAGTCAACTGCGGGTTTCCGCTGAATTCCAAAGCGGGCGAAGCGTTGCGCGCGATTCCACAATGCCGCGGCCTCGCGCACTGCCTTTGATGGCACGCAACCCTCCGCTAGACAGTTACCGCTCATGACTCCCTTTGGATCGACCATCACCACCTTACGTCCCGCACCCGCCAGCCGGAACGCCGCCGGATATGCGCCGCCGCCCGCGCCAATACAGATGACATCCACGTCTACGGTCGCGCTCATGGCCTCGCTCCCATCGGGCTTTCTTTCAACTTTTTTAGCAGGGTTGCCTCGAAGCGCCGGTGATAAGCCACAGCCGGCTCCTGTCTGCCTTTGTTCTTGAGGTGGACCAGTGCAGCCTCAGTGTACTCCATTTCACAGGCGGCTTGGCAAAGAGGCAGATTCGCTCTTGTGAGGCAGGGGCCAGGGGTGCTAGTCGATGGTAGCGAAAACTTGGTCGCGCCGGCCCGCTTGAAACAGCACCCTGCGTACGGGAGGGCGTGTTCCGCCGTGCTAACGCAGCCGTGCGCCTATGTAGCCTTCTGCCAGCGCGGCCACAACAGGTTGCGGACGTGAGGGCCGATGCTGTCGCATGATGACAACGAACTGTTGACGCGCGTGGGACGCGGCACGCCGATGGGCGAGTTGTTTCGGCGCTTTTGGCTGCCCGCGGCGCTCAGCTCGGAGTTGCCTGCGCCCGATTGTCCACCCCTGCGGCTACGCATTTTGGGCGAAGATCTGGTGGCGTTTCGCGATACCTTGGGTAGGGTCGGAATCCTTGAGGCCTACTGCTCGCACAAGCTGGCCCCGTTGTTTTTCGGCCGCAATGAGGAGTGCGGTCTGCGCTGCGTTTACCACGGCTGGAAGTTCGACGTCCATGGCCACTGCGTGGATGTGCCTAATGTGCCCAATCCCAAAGATGCCGAAAGCCTCAAGGCCAAGGTTGGGGTGACCGCCTATCCCGCCCGGGAAGCTGGCGGTGTCATCTGGATACACATGGGGCCACCCGACCAAGCAGCGCAACTGCCCGACTTTGAATGGGCCCGCCTGCCGGCCGGCTATCAGCACGTCACGCGCTGGCTCCAGCGCAGCAACTATGCCCAGGGGATGGAAGGTGAGATCGACACCTCACACATCGGATTTCTACACAGCTATCTCTCCGGTCAGCGCCCCGACAATCTTTGGCGCCAAGGGGTGCGCCCGGTGACCGACCCGGCTCCCGTGCTGACCCTGCGTCGCACCGATTACGGCTTGACCTATGGAGCTCGGCGCACCGCCGGGCCGGGTCAATATTACTGGCGGGTGACTCAGTGGCTGATGCCGATGTACAGCCTGATCGCTACGCCGGCCTTTCCCTTGCACGGACGGGCCTGGGTGCCGGTGGACGATTATCACACGACGACCTGGGGCATTCTTTACCGCAGCGATCGTCCCTTCAGTGCCCAAGAGCACGACTTCATCATGGAAGGCGCGTTCTTTCCGCCGCGCATGAAGGCGGGCGCGGTCGAGTTGCCGCACGGCTATGTAATTGACACCTTCGTGCCGAGCGCGAACCGCGGCAACGATTACCTGATCGACCGCCAGATGCAACGCCAGTACAACTTCACGGGAATCGCCGGCGTTAACGAGCAGGATCGCGCTCTGCAAGAAAACATGCCCAGCCGACAAGCCATGGCGTGCAGCCTGGTGGACCGCACGCGCGAACATCTGGTCTCCTCCGACGTACCGGTTATCACCGTCCGCCGGCTCCTGCTCGACCTCGCCCGTGACCTACGGCGTGGGCGTGGGCCGCGACCGGCCGCCGAGGGCAAGCTTTATGCGGTCCGCGCGCTCGACGTGCTATCGCCAATCGCCGAGTTCGACGAATTGATGCGCGTGCATGCCACGCAAGTCCGTGCCCCGCTGTACGACGGTACTCCGACCCCGGCGCAGTCAGCGCCGGCATCTATAACCGAGCCTTCGGTTCGAGAGGAGAGGTCTTAAGCGATGTTTGTAAACAATGCATGGTATGTAGCCGCTTATGCCGATGAATTGACCGACAAACCGCTGGCGCGGCGGATTCTCAACCAGCCGGTGGTTTTGTTCCGTTCTCCCGAGGGCACGGTGGCCGCCCTGGAGGATCGCTGCTGCCATCGTGGCGCGCCGCTGAGCTACGGCGCGCTGTGCGCCCAAGGGATCGAGTGCGGCTATCACGGATTGATCTACGACGTCCAGGGGCGATGCGTGCTGGTGCCCGGCGGCCATCGCATTCCGCCCAATGCGCGGGTGCGTAGCTATCCGGTGGTGGAAAAGGATGGATTCGTCTGGCTATGGACTGGCGACCCCACTTTAGCCCAGCGTATTCAGCCGATGGACTATCCCTGGTCTCACGATCCCGCTTGGTCGGAGCGCCATGACATGTATCCGATCCGCTCCAGTTACCTGATGATGGTGGACAATCTGATGGACCTGACCCATCTAGGCTACGTTCATGGGCGTACCATTGGCGGCACGCCGTCGGCGCATGTGGAGGCCCGGATGCGGGTGGAAAAGACCCCCGATGGGGTGCGCTTCGTGCGCTGGATGCTCAATTCGCCCCCGCCTCCAACTTACGTCAAGGCTGGCGGCTTTACCGGTCTTGTCGACCGCTGCCAGGAATTTCGTTTCGTCGCTCCCAGCACGGTTTTGCAATGGACGGGGGCGGTTGACGCCGGCGTGGGCGCCTATCAGCCCGCTAGTCCGCAGGTGAAATTCGCTTTCCGCCTCTTCCACGGCATGACCCCGGAGACCGAGACCAGCTGCTTCTATTTTTGGTCGATGGCGCTGCTTTCGCCCGACCGCCAACCCTGGGATGAGTTGTTCAATGACGTTGCCGCCACCTTCAAGGAGGACCAGGCGATCGTCGAAGCCCAGCAGGCACGCCTCAGCGAGTTGCCCGATCCCCCTTTAGTCGAAATTCATGGCGACGGGGCTACCCTTCAGGCGCGCGCCTTGATCGAGCGGCTGATCGCGCAGGAGCGCGCTCAACCACCCACCGCCGCGGTAGGCTGAGAGCTCGCTGTCGGGGCGGTCGCGCCAATTGATTTATTGTCGCCCCTCGGGGGCACTGCTAGGTCATGCCGGCAGCCCTTGGTAACCAGACGTACCGGTGTTGAGCATGGCTGCTCGATAAGCCGCGCAAGTTTAACAGTTTCGTAACAAACGAGACTCCTACGAGTAAAGTGCCGCTGCTACAGTTCGACGCGATCGATTTCGTGTCGGCTCGGGGAGGTACTTACACATGTGCGTCCGCTCCTATGCCCGCGTTGCCCTGCTCGCGGTCCTATCCGTAATAATCCCTATCGCGTCGCAGGTCGGCGCAGCCACCCAACTGACCGGAGCTGGATCGACGTTTGATTATCCCTTCTTTTCGCGGGCCTTCTATGACTACAGCCAACAGAACAACGACGTGACGGTAAATTATCAATCGATCGGCAGCGGTGGCGGAATTCAGCAATTTATCGCTAAAACTGTTGATTTTGGTGCGAGCGATGTTCCTGCTGATGAAAACGAGCTGAAACAGGCAGGACAGCCGGTCCTGCAGATTCCGGTGACCTTGGGAAGCGAGGCTATCGGCTATAATCTGCCAGGAATCGGCAAGGGCCTGCGCCTGACCCGGGAGTCGATTGCCGCAATCTATCTGGGTAAAATCACCCAATGGAATGATGCCGAACTCCAAAAGCTCAACCCTGATTTGAAGCTGCCGGCCCTGCCGATCGTGGTGGTCCATCGCTCGGATGGCTCGGGGACGACTTATATTTTCACCGATTTCCTCAGCGCGGTATCGCCCGAATGGAAGGAGAAAGTCGGGATTGGTAAAAGCGTGCAATGGCCGGTTGGAATTGGCGGCAAGGGCAACGAAGGCGTGGCCGGCCAAGTCCGCCAGACGCCGGGCGCGATCGGTTACGTCGAGCTTGCCTACGTCCTGCAGAATGATATGCCCTATGCTCAAGTTCGCAATCGGGCAGGCAGGTACCTGTATCCCTCGCTGGCCACGACCAGGGCGGCGGCAGCGACCAAGCCCAACGTAAGCTCCACCGATTTTTCGATTGTTGATGCTCCGGGCGCTAATGCTTATCCCATCGCGGGTTATTCTTGGGTGATGCTATATGAGACATCAAGCGATCCTAAGCGCGCCGCTTTGGTGAAGGCGGTCATGACTTGGCTGGTGACCAAGGGGCAGGCGGATGCGGCGGCGGTCGACTATGTGCCGCTGCCCGACAACGTGCAGCGACAGGCGCTCAAGATCCTCGGCGATACGAAAAGCGAGGGTGCTGTCCAATAAAATTTTGATGGCTAAGTCCGAGGAACTTCGGTCAGGCAGCGATCTCGGGTGTGCGCGCGTCTCGAAAGGCGCCGAGACGGCGCGCGCCATCGTTACGACCGCGCCGGTCCAGCCCCCGCCAAGCCGGTTGCCTGCGACCCGTCCGGCAGCCCATCGCGGGAGAGGATTTGCGGCCTGCGTCTACAGCGCGACCGCGATTTTTCTTGCCCTGGTGCTTGCTCTGTTCGTGGAGTTGTCGTGGAAATCGCGGTTGGCGATTGAAACCTTTGGCCTATCATTCCTGTGGACCAGCGCCTGGAACCCGGTTACCAACCAGTTCGGCGCCCTTACCTTTATCTACGGTACCGTGGTCAGCTCTTCGATTGCGATTGTGTTGGCCGCAGTTGTGGGAATCTTGGCTGGGGCTTTTCTGGCCGAGTTTGGTCCGGCTTGGTTTACCACTCCGCTCAGCTTTCTAATCGAGCTGCTGGCGGCGATTCCCAGCGTGGTTTACGGCCTGTGGGGTCTGTTTGTGCTGGCCCCAGTCATGCGCGACTACCTGGAGCCGTGGCTGCAAAAGTATCTGGGCTTCCTGCCGTTTTTTACCGGCGCGATCTATGGGATAGGCATGCTCACGGCCGGCGTGGTTCTAGCGATCATGATCGTCCCGACAGTCACCGCCATCTCCCGCGATGTGATGGCGGCGATCCCTCAAAGTCAGCGTGAAGCCATTTGGGCGCTGGGAGCGAGCCGCTGGCAAGGCTTCTGGATGGTGGTGCTGCCGGGCGCGCGCGCCGGGGTTTTCGGCGCTTGCGCGCTTGCGCTGGGGCGCGCGCTGGGCGAGACCATCGCGACCACCATGGTGATCGGCAATCGGCCCGCTATTTCAGTCTCCTGGTTTGCTCCCGCCTACAGCCTTTCCAGCGTCATCGCCAACGAGTTCACCGAAGCAACCAGTCAACTCTATCTGAGCGCGTTGATCGAGTTGGGATTGTTGCTGTTTGTCATAAGCGTGATCGTCAATGGACTGGCCCGGCTGTTGCTGTGGACCGTCTTCCGGCCGGCGGAAGACTGAGGCGGGAAGGCGCTGGGATGCATCGCTTGCGCAGTGCTTGCGGGATCTTCGCCACGGCTTTTTGCGCCGCCGGGGTAGCTATCGTGCTGCTGGTGATCCTGGGTTATGTGGTTCGCGAAGGCATCGGGGCGCTCTCGCTGGCTTTTGCCACCCAGCTCCCGCGTCCGGTTGGAATCCCCGGCGGCGGCGTTGGCAATGGCATTGTCGGTAGCGCGATCATCGTGGGATTGGCGGCCGTGGCCGCCATTCCTATCGGAGCCCTGACGGGAGTCTTCCTAACCTATTTCGGCCATGGTCCCTTGGCGGCTACGGTGCGCTTTCTCTCCGACGTGCTCGCCGGAATTCCGAGCATTGCGATAGGCCTGTTTGCCTACACACTTTTGGTCGCCCCCATGGGCCATTTCTCGGCCTGGTCGGCGTCTTTTGCCTTTGCCATCCTGATGTTGCCAGTGATTATCACGACCACCGAATCGGCGATAAAAGGCGTAGCGCGTGAACTCTACGAGTCGGCCATTGCGCTGGGCATCCCACCGCATCGGGCGATTGTGCACGTCATACTGCCTTCGGCGCGTGCCGGGATCACCACGGGAATGGTGCTGGCAATTGCACGCGTTACCGGGGAAACCGCGCCGCTGCTGTTCACCGCCTTTGGCAGTCAGTTTTGGGAATTCAACCCGAACAACCCGATGGCGGAGTTATCGTTGCAAGTCTTCACCTATGCGATTTCTCCCTATCGCTCCTGGCATCAACAGGCCTGGGGTGGGGCCCTGATCTTGATCTTTGTGGTGGTATTCATGAACCTGGCTGCCCGCGTGCTGCTCAGGCCTGGGATCGGTCGCCGGGTGCGCGCTCCGCTAGGCTCGTAAGTCGCCGCTGAAGGCCAAGCCTCACTCACAACGCATCAGCTTCCTTTTCCCCAATCTCTGCTCCGCGGGGGGGTGGGCGTCATCCCGCCGGTGGCGAGGCCGGTGTGAGCGTGGCATACTGCCTTGGGCGCAAATTTCCTCAGCTTTCGTGGCGCGCAACCCCGCGCGGAGAGGTGGCCGAGCCCGGTTTAAGGCGCACGCCTGGAGAGCGTGTAGACTCGAAAGGGTCTCGGGGGTTCAAATCCCCCCCTCTCCGCCAGCAGCTAAGGTCCAAGCCTATCCCGCCGAGCCAGCTGGGGGTCGTCCGCAATGATTTAGGGTTCGCGATGGGGTTCGAAGGGGCGACCCTGCTTAGGTACGGTCCGGTGAATTTAGGGCATAATGGGAGGATGCAACGCTTTTCTTGGCGGCCTCTGTCGACGGACCGCCTCCGGACCTGGACTCGCAACCCATGGATTCAAAATCTGGCGATTTATGGGTTGGCTTTCGGAATCATCTATTATTTGGCCCGTGATGTTCCAATCGACCAGCTTTTAGCCAATTTCCGCCTGGCGCATTTGTGGATTTTTATCCCAGCTTGCGTGGGTTCCTTTGCGATCTGGTTCGTGGGCGAGACCGTGCTTTATTCTCGTCTTTTTACCTATTTTCATTCCAAGACCACCTTCCGCGAAATGATCTGGCCCAATGCAGCGCAATACTTTCTACAGCTCGTTAATCTGGCGGTAGCCGGTAGCGCGCTGGTGCTCTTCGTTCATCGGCGTAAGGCGGTGCCCTGGCTGGCCGCCGGAATGACCTTGCTTTTTCAAGCCTTTATCGACCTGCAAATCCTGCTGTTCTTTGGCCTGATGGCGGGCGTCGCCGACCGTTATCCGCTGGTGCTGAAATATTGGTTCGTTCCTACCGCGCTGCTTGCTCTGATGTGGCTTGTCGCGTGGTTTTTCTCTCGCGGTCGACCGGCGTGGCGACCGTTGCGCTGGGTGTACGATCGTCCCTCGCTGGTGAGCTTCCGACAGGCAGGTTGGGCGGAATATGGCAAGTTGGCTGCAATTCGCGCACCGATCTTCGCCGGGCAGGGGGTGATGCTTTATTTTCAGATGATGGGTTTCGGCATTGCCGCGCCGGTCGCCAAGGTCCTCAGCTATACCCCAATTGTGCTTTTGCTGGGCGGGTTGCCGATAACGCCGGTGGGCTTAGGGCCCTTGCAGGCGGTTTTGGTCAGCGGTTTCCATGCCTTTGCCACCAAGGCCAACCTGCTTGCGATGGCCTTGTCGATAAGCTTCATGAACATCATTTTCCGTATTCCGATGGGGCTTAGTTCGGCCGGCAGCTTTGCGCGCGAGGTGGTGGAAAGCGAGCGCGAAGGGTTTACCGAAAAGGATTGGCCAGGCCAATGCCGGCAGGTTCGCCGCCAGTGAAGATTTGCCTTGACTAGGCGAGTAGGCGTACTTATGTTGCTTCAATAGGCTAGCTCTAAGAGGAAAAGCTAAATGGCCAGCGACAAGGTCTCTCATATCAGCGATGCTGATTTCGAACGCGAAGTGCTTAAATCCGAGACCCCGGTCTTGATTGACTTCTGGGCTCCGTGGTGCGGCCCCTGCCGAGCGATTGCGCCGCTGGTGGACGAAGTGGCCAACGATTATGCCGGTCGCCTGAAAGTGGTCAAAATCAACGTCGATGACAACCCGCAAACGCCCTCGCGTTACGGCGTGCGCGGCATTCCCAATCTGCTCATCATCAAGGGTGGTCAGGTCAAGGATCAAATTGTCGGGGCGGTTCCCAAGGGGCACTTGGTCCGCGCGGTTGACGCCGCGCTCGCCTGATCTGGGTTGACGTGGACTAGCTGAAGCGGCGCCGGCTGTGGGCCGGCGCCGCCTTTTTATCCCTGCTTCAGGGCGGCAGGGGCCGGAAAGCGCTCTCGCGCAAACTCAGGGTAAAGCCGGCCGACAGTAGCGCGGCACCCATCAGATACCAGGCGGGAATCAGTGCGCTGCCACTGCGCGCGATCAGAAAAGTGGCCGCCATCGGAGCAGTACCACCGAGTATGGCCATGCACAGGTTGTGGCTTATCGCTACTGCGCTACAGCGTACGCTGGCCGGGAAGGCCTCGGCCATCGCGGCGGGCGAGACACCGTCGAAAGTTCCCATAATCACGGCGAAGCCGAGTTGGGCGAGCAGCGGCGCGGTGAAGCCGCCCAGGCGAAAGAGCCCAAATAGCGGTCGCGCCAACAGCAGCGCCAGCAACGCGGAGCCCAGCAGCAGAGGCTTGCGCCCGCTCCAATCCGACAGCGCTCCCGCTGCTGGCAACACCATGAATAACAGCGCCATTCCCAGCGTATTGATCGCCAAGGCGGAGCCGTGGGCGAGGCCGCAAAACTGGGTTAGGTAGGTCACGCCGTAAATGAAGGCAAGATAAAAGCCCACTGCGTCGAGTGCTTTGAAGGCCGCGATTTGCAGCATCCCGGGCCAGTGGCGGCGCAGGATTGCGCCCAGCGCAGGAGCGCCAGAGGGAGCGGCGCGGTAATCACGTCGCAACCAATAGCCGATTAGCCCCACCACGATGCCGGTCAGAAAGGCGGCGCGCCAGCTATAGCGTGCCAGCTCAGCAGGCATCAGCCAGGCCAGCAGAGCGCTGACCGCCGAGCCGAGAAAGATGCCCACGAACGCACCGGCCGAGCCGAAGGCGCCGATCAGGCCGCGCCGATGCTGGGCGCAGCGCTCGATCATGAAGACCACCGAGGTGGTGTACTCTCCCCCCACCGCCAGCCCTTGGATTAGGCGCATTGCTACCATCAATACGGCGGCGGTCAATCCCCAGCGCTGATAAGAGGGCAACAAACCCATCGCGCAGGTAGGCAGCGCCATCGCCAGCACCGAGACTATCAGGGCGCGCTCGCGCCCGGCACGATCGCCCAGGTAGCCCAACAGCAATCCGCCCACTGGGCGCATCAGGAAGCCCACGGCAAAGACCGCGAAAGCCTCCAACAGGGAGGTGGCGGGATTGTGAGCGGGAAAGAAGGTTTTTGCGATAGTGGGAGCGAAGCAGCCGTAAACCGAAAAGTCGTACCATTCCAGAACATTTCCCGCCATTCCGGCCAACACCAGGCGGTGGGCCTGGGCGGAGGACGGGGAGGCGAACGAACTGGCGACTGCGCTCAAGCTAAAGGCTCCGCGACCTGCCCCCTGTGCTTAGCAGATGGCGGCGCGGCGCACGAGAGCGGCTAGCAGTGGTCGAGGGCCTGGAGGAAATCTTTCAATAGATCGCGCCAATGCTCGGTACCGATGGAAAGCCGTACCAGGTCCTCGCCGATCCCGAAGGCTTGCAGCTCCGCCGGCGCCATTTCGCTGTGAGTGGTGGTACGCGGATGGCACACCAGAGTTTCAATCCCACCCAAGCTGACTGCGTTTTTCGCGATAGTTAGATGGCGTAAAAACTCAAAGGCTGCGGCTTTGCCGCCGCGCAATTGCAGGCTTATCACGGAACCGGGAAAGTCGGTCTGCGCGTCGCGGATTCGGCATTGAGCGGGATCGCTGAACAGGCTGGGGTAATGCACCCGGGCCACGGCTGGGTGCTCAACCAGGCGCTGAGCGATACGCTGGCCATTTTTGCTTTGACGGTTCATTCGCAGATGCACGGTGGGCAGGCGCGAATCCAAAATCCAGCATTCGTCGGCCTGCAGAATGTTGCCCAACAGGCTGCGCAGTCCCATCAGCCGATCAATTAAGCCCTTCTCGGCCGCCAGCACCGCGCCAGCTAGCAAATCACTCATGCCGCCCAAGAATTTGGTCGCGGAGTAAATCACTAGGTCGGCGCCATGGTTGAGCGGATGCTGAAAAGTAGGACCCAAAAAGGTGTTGTCCACTGCCAGTAGCGGCCGCTCGGGATGACTGCGCACCGCCCGCGCGGCGGCGGCGATATCGGTCATCACCAAGGTAGGATTGGCCGGCGTCTCGATCAGCACCAGACGTGGCTGGACTGCCTGTGCCACTGCTTGCACCAGCCCCTCGGTGTCGCCCGCGGCAACCGGCTGCAACGCGACTCCCAACGGCTTGAGGAGGGTATGGAGCAAAGCATGCGTGCCGCCATAGATCGGCTCGGTATAGATTATCGTGCTCCCTGGCGACAGCGACGCTAGCGCCACCGTGGAGATCGCGGCCATTCCGGAATTGAAGACCGCGGCCGCCTGTGCGCCTTGTTCCAGCGGAATCAACTGCGCTTCCAGAATTTCGGCGTTGGGGTGGGATAAGCGGGCATAGATCAGCTCTCCGCCTGCCCCCGCGCTCCTGCCCAAGGCAACCGCGAAGGCCTGTTCAGCCGCCTCGGGACTGGAGAAAACGTAAGTCGAGCTGCGATAAACCGGGGGTCGAGCCGAGCCCACCGACAGGCGCGGGTCGAAGCCCCGAATCAAGATGGCGGTTTCGGGTCTCAGGTCCATCACAATTTAAATTGTACCGCGCCCGGATCGCTCCTCACTAGCCCCAAAAGTTTCCGCGGCCGCGCTCGATGTTCCCGCTGCTCCGACCCGGCCCTCCGCACGGCGGTTATCTTGTGCTAACTTTCGCGCTGGTAATTTGTCTTCCGAGTAAGTAACATGTTGCTTGGGCTCTGGCCCTGCGACAATCATCATTATATGTCGACTCTGATGGAGAACGGCGATGCTGACGCATGAAGACAACACACTGCTGACAAGAGTCGGGGCTGGCACGCCGATGGGGGAGCTGTTGCGCGAGTACTGGGCACCGGTGCTGCGCGCTGACGCGCTAGAGGCCGACGGGGCTCCAGTGAGGGTGCGGTTATTGGGAGAAAACTTTATCGCGTTTCGCGCGACCGACGGACGGGTCGGGTTTTTCGACGAAGGTTGCCCCCATCGCTGCACCTCGCTGGCGCTGGCGCGTAACGAAGACAACGCTCTTACGTGCATCTTTCACGGCTGGAAGATCGACGTCTCGGGCAAAGTCGTCGAGGTGCCTTCAGAGCCCGCCGAGCGACGGGCGGAGTTTGCCGCCAAGGTGCGCGTGCGTCATTATCCGGTGCGCGAGGCAGGCGGCGTGATCTGGGTCTATGTCGGGCGACGCGAACAGCCGCCCAAGTTTTATAACTTCGAGTTTAACGAGCTGCCTGCAAGCCACAGCTTTCCGATGCGTGCGGTAATGCATTGCAACTGGTTCCAGGGACTGGAAGCGGTACTTGACTCCGCCCACTTGGGAATTTTGCACGCCTCCTGGCTGCGGGGTAACGCGACCCCTGGCGCCAGCACCCTAGCCACCGCCAACACCGGCCCGGTGTTTGAAGTGGAGCCGCGGCCCTACGGTTTTCGCGAGGGTGCGCTGCGCGATTTGTTCGATGGCACCTGCTACGCGCGAATCCGCGAAGTCGTGCTGCCCTACTATTCCTTCATCCCCAGCGCGGTGACCCGGCCCAACTTCATGATCTGCGCCATCCCGATCGACGACGAATGGACCGCGCAGTGGTACTTCCATTACAACCCGGCCGCACCCCTGACTGCGGCGCAGCGGGCGGAATTGATGGAGGGCAGTTCGGGCGATCCGAACAACTTCTGCTCCGACATGGGTTCGATCGACAATCTCTGGCATCAGGACCGCAAGCTGATGCGCGAGGGCAACTGGACCGGTATTGCCCGCTGCATTCCGTTTGAAGATTTCGTGGTCGAGGAATCGATGGGCCCGATCGTCGATCGCAGCCGCGAGTACCTGGGTTCCAGCGATGTGATCATCATACGCGCCCGGCGCATGCTGCTGCAGGCAGTGCGCGAGCATGCCGCGGGTAAGGTGCCCTTTGGGGCAACCGAAAATTTGGACTACAGTCAGATACGGGCGTTGGCGATTCGCTACGACCAACAACTCAATTGGCGCCAGCTCGATCCACTCCGGCCGCCGCCCTCGCTGCCCACCAACTGATGCTGGCTTGCGCGAAACTGGGGCCGCGCACACAAACAGTTGTCCGTCCAGGGGAGACACCAAGATGATGACGCGCGAAGAAAACGAGCTGATGTGTCGAGTGGCGCCGGGCACGCCGATGGGACAGATGTTGCGCGAGTATTGGGCCCCGGCGCTACGCTCGCAGGCCCTGGAGGCCGACGGTGCGCCGGTGCGGGTGCGGATGTTGGGCGAGAACTACATCGCCTTCCGCGCCAGCGACGGGCGGGTCGGCTTTTTCGATGAAGGCTGTCCCCATCGCTGCACCTCGCTGGCACTGGCGCGCAACGAGGACAACGCGCTGACCTGCATTTTCCATGGCTGGAAAATTGATGTCTCGGGCAAAGTCGTAGAGGTTCCCTCCGAGCCGCCCGAGCGGCGGGCGGAATTCGCAACCAAGGTGCGGGTGCGCCATTATCCGGTGCGCGAGGCGGGTGACACCATCTGGGTGTACCTGGGCCAGCGCGAGACTCCGCCCAAGTTCTACAATTTCGAGTTCAACCTGCTGCCCTCCAATCAACTCGACGTCTACCGCGCCGTGATGCATTGCAACTGGGTGCAGGGGTTGGAGGCGGTGCTCGATTCCGCTCATATCGGCCTGATGCACAGGTCGTGGTTGCGCAATTTCAACCGCGGCAACGAGACCATGGCCAATAATTCCCCGATTTTCGAAGTCGTAGCCAAGCCCTACGGTTTTTGCGAGGGTGCCCTGCGTGACCTGTGGGATGGCACCTCCTACGCCCGCATCCGCGAAGTCGTAATGCCCTACTACTCATTTATCCCCACCGATCCGGGCGATCCCAATTTCATGATTTGCGCGATACCGATCGACGACGAATGGACCGCCCAGTGGTATTACTTTTACGACCTCAAGCAGCCGCTTAAAGGTGATTGCCTGGTCGGCCATTCCGGTGACAAAAACAACTTCTGCTCCAGCATGGGCAGCATCGATAACATGTGGAAGCAGGATCGCAAAGCCATGAAGGAAGGGCACTGGACCGGCATCACCAGTATCCTGCAGTTCGAGGACTTCGTCGCCGAGGAATCGATGGGTGCAATCGTTGATCGCAGCCGCGAATACCTGGGCTCCAGCGACAGCATCATCATTCGGGCGCGGCGGATGCTTTTGCAGGCTGTGCGGGAGTATCAACGCAGTGGCATCCCCCCCTTCGGCCTGCTCGACGAGGTCGATTACACCAAAGTCCGGGCCCTGGGCATCCGCTTCAAGAATGACATTTCCTGGAAGCAGATCGACACGCTCAATCCGCCGACCTGGGTGGAATAGCTTATGCCGGCGGCCGAGCCTTCGATGGCAAAACGCCGGCGCAGGTGAGCACGCAATTTGACCGCAACGAGATGGCATGCTGACGCGCGAAGACAACGAGCTGCTCTGCCGGGTGGGGCCGGGCACTCCGATGGGAATGCTGGGCCGCGAATACTGGGTTCCGGCGCTGCGCGCGGCCACCCTACAAGCTGACGGCGCGCCGATGCGGGTGCGGTTGTTCGGCGACAATTTCGTCGCCTTTCGGGCAACCGACGGGCGGCTCGGGTTTTTCGACGAGGGCTGTCCTCATCGCTGCACCTCGTTGGCGCTGGCCCGTAATGAAGACAATGCGCTGACCTGTATTTTCCATGGCTGGAAAATCGATGTTTCGGGCAAGGTGGTCGATGTCCCCTCCGAGCCACCCGAGCGACGGACCGAATTCGCCGCCAAGGTGCGGGTGCGCCACTATCCGGTGCGCGAGGCTGGTGGGGTGGTGTGGGTTTATCTAGGCCGCCGTCAGCCGCCGCCGCGCTTCTATGACTTCGAGTTCAATCGCCTACCTGCCAGCCATCTGATGCCTTTGCGCGCGCTGCTCCATTGCAACTGGTTGCAGGGTTTCGAAGCGGTGCTGGATGCCGCCCATGTTGGGATCCTTCACAAGTCGTGGTTGGTTCAGCCCGCTGGTAAGCTGGCCGGCCTGGCCGCGGTTACCGCGCCGACCTTCGAGCTGCTGGCCAAGCCCTACGGCTTTCGCGAAGCGGCGCTGCGCGATCTGCGCGACGGTACTTGCTATGCGCGGATCCGCGAGGTGGTGCTACCCTTTTTCTCGTTCATCCCCAACGATCCGCCGCTGCAAAGCTTGTGCATTGCCGCCATTCCAATCGATGACGAATGGACCGCGCAGTGGTACTTCTGGTACGACCCCGCCGCGCCGATCCAGCCGCCCGCGCGTGACTGGCAGCTCAGCCGGACTTCGGGCGATCCCGACAATTTTTGCTCGACCCTTGGCAGTGCCGAGAACAACTGGGGCCAAGACCGCGCCAAAATGAAGGACGGCCACTGGAGCGGGATGTGGACCTTCCATTACGAAGACTTTGTCACCCAGCTCTCGATGGGAACGCTGGTCGATCGCAGCCGGGAGTATCTGGGTTCGAGCGATAGCATCATCATTCGGGTACGACGGATGTTACTGGAGGGGATCCGGGCTTTTGAAGCTGGCCGCGCGGCGCCCGGATTCGATCAAGAGGTGGATTACCGCCAGATCCGCGCGCTGGGCATCCGGTATCCCAGGGAGCAGGACTGGCGCTGCTTGGGTGTCGCCAATCCGCCGACCCTGCCAGACTGAAGCTCGAAGAGGGAAAGCAAGCGATGCTGACACGCGAGGAAAACGAACTACTGACCCGGGTCGGGCCGGGTTCGGTGATGGGCGAATACCTGCGCGAACATTGGGTGCCCGCGGTGCGTTGCGCCAGCTTGGAGGCCGATGGCGCGCCGGTGCGGGTACGGCTGTTCGGCGAGAACTTTATCGCCTTTCGCGCCACTGATGGGCGGGTGGGTTTTTTCGACGAGGGCTGCCCCCATCGCTGCACTTCGCTGGCGCTGGCGCGCAACGAGGACAACGCGCTTACCTGCATCTTCCACGGCTGGAAGATTGATGTCTCGGGCAAGGTGGTCGACGTTCCTTCCGAGCCACCCGAGCGGCGGGCGGAATTCGCGGCCAAGGTGCGGGTGCGCCATTATCCGGTGCGCGAGGCCGCGGGCGCGGTCTGGGTATATTTGGGCAAGCGCACGCCGGCGCCGCCGCTGCCCAACTACGAATGCAATACCCTGCCGATGGAAAATACGCTGCCCCAGCGTGCGGTCTTGCATTGCAACTGGTTTCAGGGGCTGGAGGCGGTGCTGGACGCGGCTCACGTCGGTGTGCTTCATCGTTCCACTGTCCCCACCCTGGGCAACGCCGCCCAAATGGCGACCCGCAATACTGGGCCGGTGTTCGAGTTGATCATGCGCCCCTACGGGTTTCGCGAAGGCGCGCTGCGGGACTTGGGTGACGGTACCTATTACGCGCGCATTCGCGAGGTGGTGCTGCCCTTCTTCTCCTTCATCCCGCACGATCCCGGTGAGCAATGCCTGATGATCGGGGCGGTGCCGATCGACGACGAATGGAACGCGCAGTGGTACATCCGCTACCACCCCAGCGAGGTCCTGGCCGGCAAGCCGCGCCATCGCGACATGACCGACGCCTCGCCCAACCTCGACAACTTCTGTGATGACATGGGCAGCCTGGACAACCTCTGGCATCAGAATCGTCAGAAAATGAAGGAAGGGCATTGGACTGGCATCAAGGCCTTCCCCTATGAAGACTTCGTAGTGGAAGAGGCAATGGGGCCGATCTGCGATCGGACCAAGGAGTATCTGGGCTCCAGCGATACCATCATCATTAAGGTACGGCGCATGCTGTTTGACGCGTTGCGTGAGTTCCAGCGCAGCGGCCGGCTGTCTTTCGGAGTCGAGGAAAACATGGATTTCAGCAAGGTGCGGGCACTCAGCATTCGCTCTGCCAACACCCTCAATTGGAAGGACATCGATTCATTCAACCCACCGCGTCACCTCGCTGATTGAAGACTGGCCGCGCTGTTGAGGAGATGCAGCCATGCTGACACGCGAAGAAAACGAGCTGATTTGTCGGGTCGGGCCGGGCTCCGCGATGGGGGAATATCTACGCGAGCATTGGGTGCCCGCGATGCGTGCTGCCAGCCTGCAACCCGATGGCGCTCCGATGCGGGTGCGGCTGTTCGGCGAAAACTTTGTCGTCTTCCGCGCAACCGACGGCCGGGTGGGTTTCTTCGACGAGGGCTGTCCTCATCGCTGCACCTCGCTGGCGCTGGCGCGCAACGAAGATAACGCGCTGACCTGCATCTTTCACGGCTGGAAGATCGATGTTTCGGGCAAGGTGGTCGACGTTCCTTCCGAGCCGCCCGAGCGGCGGGCCGAATTCGCGACCAAGGTACGCGTGCGCCATTACCCGGTGCGCGAGGGCGCGGCGATGGTGTGGGTCTACTTGGGCAAACGCACGCTGCCTCCCGAATTTCCCAACTTCGAGTTCAATCAGCTTCCTGCGCAAAACTGTCGGCCGATGCGGGCGCTGCTGCATTGCAACTGGTTTCAGGGAATGGAAGCGGTGCTCGACGCGGCCCACGTCGGCGTACTGCATCGCTCCAACATCCCCAACATGGGCGATGAGATTAAGCTTGCCAGCCGCAACACTGGGCCGGTCTTCGAACTTTTAATGCGTCCCTACGGTTTTCGCGAAGGCGCGCTGCGCGACTTGGGCGATGGCACCTTCTACGCCCGCATCCGCGAGGTCGTGCTACCCTTCTTCTCCTTCATTCCCAACGATCCGCCGATGCCCAACCTGATGATCTGCGCCATTCCGATCGACGACGAATGGAATGCTCAGTGGTACGTCTGGTACAACCCCCAGGGGGGGATCGATGACGCGGTGATCCTGCGCATTTTGGGCAACCATGCGCAAAATGATGACAATTTCTGCGAAGACATGGGCAGTTTGGACAACTTTTGGCATCAGGATCGGCTCCGGATGAAGGAGGGACACTGGACCGGCGTGCGCTGTTTCGCCTACGAGGACTTCGTAGTGGAAGAGGCGATGGGGCCGATCTGCGATCGGACCAAGGAGTACCTGGGCTCTAGCGACACCATCATCATTCGGGTCCGACGTCTGCTACTGAATGGCCTGCGCCAATTCCAACAAACCGGCCGTTTGTCCTACGGCATGGAGGAGGGCTTCGATTACAGCCATGTGCGCGCGATTGGGATCCGTTATCGCAAGGAGCTGGATTGGCGCGAGATCGACTCCTTCAATCCGCCCGCCCGCTTGCAGGCCGACTGAGCGGCCGACACACAAACCGCATTTGGCGAGGCAGAGTGGGACCAGGAAATGCTGACACGCGAGGAAAACGAATTGCTCAGCCGGGTCGGGCCCGGCAGCGCGATGGGCGATTTTCTGCGTCAATACTGGATGCCGGCCGTCCGCGGCGTCGCGCTGCAACCCGACGGCGCGCCAGTGCGAATCAAGATGTTTGGTGAAAGTTTCGTGGCGTTTCGTACCGGCGATGGGCGAGTAGGCTTTTTCGACGAAGGTTGTCCCCATCGCTGCACCTCGCTGGCGCTGGCCCGCAACGAGGACAATGCGCTGACCTGCATCTTCCACGGCTGGAAGATTGATGTCTCGGGCAAGGTGGTCGAAGTGCCCTCCGAGCCACCCGAGCGACGGGCCGAATTCGCCGCCAAGGTGCGGGTCAAGCATTATCCCGTGCGCGAGGCGGGCGGCGCGGTGTGGGTCTATCTGGGCAAGCGCGAGAGCCCGCCGCCGTTTTATAACTTCGAGTTCAACGACCTGCCACCGGAGCGTCTGCTCCCGATGCGTGCGGTTATGCACTGCAACTGGTTTCAGGGCTTCGAAGCGGTGCTGGATTCCGCTCATGTCGGCTTCCTGCATCGCGCCTCGATGGCTAATTCGTCCAACGACAACCGCTTCGCCACCACTACCAGTCCGGTGTTCGAGTTGATGATGCGTCCGTGCGGTTTTCGCGAGGGCGCGTTGCGCGACCTGGGCGATGGCACCTTCTACGCTCGCATCCGTGAAGTGGTGATGCCGATGTTCTCCTTCATTCCGATGGTGTGGCCCGCGCCCTACCTGATGATCTGCGCGGTCCCGATTGACGACCAGTGGTGCGCCCAATGGTACTTTTGGTACGACCCAGACAAGGCCGTGCCGGCGGTGCCCTTCAGCATGGAGAACACCTCGGGTGACCTTGATAACTTCTGCTCAGACATGGGCAATTTCGGCAACCTGTGGAATCAGGATCGGCGCAAGATGCGCGAGGGGCATTGGAGCGGCCTGCGCAGCTTCGCTTACGAGGACTTTGTTTGCGAGGAGGCGATGGGGCCGATCGTCGATCGCACCCGTGAGTATCTGGGGACCAGCGATTCAATCATCATCCGGGTGCGGCGAATGCTGCTGGCGGCGCTGGCCGATTATCGACGTACTGGCAAACTTGCCTTTGGCCTGGACGACAACCTCGATTACAGCCGCATTCGCGCCCTGGCCATCCGCTATCGCAAGGAAATAAGTTGGCGCGATATCGATTCATTTAACCCGCCGCCTCCAGTGGAATAGTGCCGCGGATGATGGGTAGCCAAGTATCATGTTGACCAAGGAAGAAAACGAATTGCTGTGCCGGGTCGGGCCTGGCACACCGATGGGTGAATTTTTGCGCGAGTACTGGGTTCCGGCCCTGCGCTCGGAGGCGCTGGTCGCCGATGGCGCGCCGGTGCGGGTGAGGCTGTTTGGCGAGAACTTCGTGGCTTTCCGCTCAACCGACGGTCGGGTGGGTTTCTTTGACGAGGGCTGCCCCCATCGTTGTACTTCGCTGGCGCTGGCGCGCAATGAAGACAACGCGCTGACCTGCATCTTCCACGGCTGGAAGATCGATGTCTCGGGCAAAGTCGTAGAGGTGCCTTCCGAGCCACCTGAGCGGCGTGCCGAGTTCGCGGCCAAGGTGCGGGTGCGCCATTATCCAATCCGCGAGGGTGGCGGCGCGGTGTGGGTCTATCTGGGCAAGCGCGAGCGCCCACCTAAGTTCTACAACTTCGAGCTCAATATTCTGCCCGCCGATCGCGCCATCGGCCATCGCGGCCTGCTCCATTGCAACTGGCTGCAGGGTCTGGAGGCGGTGCTGGATTCCGCTCATGTGGGCTTTTTGCATCGCGCCTGGCTGGGTCAGGACGGTTCGCTGGATATGCGTTTTGCCGCAGCAGCCGCTCCCGTTTTCGAACTCTTGATGCGGCCCTACGGCTTTCGCGAAGGCGCGATTCGAGACCTGGGCGACGGTACTTATTACGCGCGTATCCGTGAAATGGTAATGCCCTTCTATTCCTTCATCCCTAACGATACTCCGCGTAACAACCTGATGATTTGCGCGATTCCGATCGACGATGAGTGGAACGCCCAATGGTATTTCTGGTACGACGCTCGCAAGCCGCTGGCCGCGGTGCAGCGCAGCATGCAGGGCAGCTCGGGTGATCCCGACAACTTCTGCTCCGATATGGGCAGCTTCGACAATCTATGGCATCAGGACCGCAAAAAGATGCGCGAGGGTAATTGGAGCGGGCTGCGCTGCTTCGTGTACGAGGACTTCGTGGTGGAGGAATCGATGGGTCCGATCGTCGATCGCACCACCGAATACCTGGGCTCCAGCGATACCATCATCATTCGCGTCCGGCGCTGGCTGCTCCAGGCGGTGCGAGAGTTTCAAAAGACCGGCCGGCTGGCCTTCGGCGCCGAACAGGATCTCGACTACAGCCGGATTCGTGCCTTGGGCGTGCGCTCGCGCAAAGAACTCGACTGGAAACAGATCGATTCGATGAATCCGCCGGCGCCCATTCCCGATTAAGGTTCGGTCTTGGCAAATCAGGCGCTCCGGAGTTATGATAGCCTGCGTCGATGTTTAGTCAAATGGTTAGAGATTGAAAAACGCCTCGGTCGCCTTAAGTGCCTGGGCATGCTAGACCGAAAATTAAGGTAACGGCGAGGAATACGCATCATGCTGACACGGGAAGAAAACGAGCTGTTAAGCCGGGTTGGGCCTGGGACTCCAATGGGCGAGTTGCTGCGCGAATACTGGACCATTGCCTGCCGCTCGGGTGCCCTGGAGGCCGACGGAGCGCCGGTACGAGTGCGTTTGATGGGCGAAAATTATGTTGCCTTTCGCGCCACCGACGGCCGGGTCGGCTTCTTTGATGAGGGCTGCCCTCATCGCTGCACCTCGCTGGCGCTGGCCCGCAACGAGGACAACGCGCTGACCTGCATCTTCCACGGCTGGAAGATCGACGTCTCGGGCAAAGTGGTCGAGGTTCCCTCCGAGCCGCCCGAACGGCGAGCCGAGTTCGCGGCCAAGGTGCGGGTGCGCCATTATCCGGTACGCGAGGCGGGTGGGGTGGTCTGGGTTTACCTGGGTAAGCGCGAGCAGCCCCCGGCCTTCACCAATTTCGAATTTGGCGACTTGCCGGCCAGTCACATTGTCGTGATGCGGGCCGTCATGCACTGCAATTGGTTTCAAGGCGCCGAGGCGGTATTGGATTCCGCCCACCTGGGTATCCTGCACAGCTCCTGGCTGAAGCGGGCCGAGGGTGGCGGGCGTCTCGCCACGGTGACCGCGCCGGTCTTTCAGATTATCGACCAGCCCTACGGCTTTCGCGAAGGGGCGCTGCGCGATCTCGGCGACGGTACCAGCTACGCCCGCATCCGCGAATATGTCTATCCCTACCACAGCTTTATTCCGTCCGACCCGCCCTTGCCGCCGGGCTTCCTGATAAGCGCCATTCCGATTGACGACGAGTGGACCGCGCAGTGGTACTTTTATTACGACCCCGAAAAGCCGCTCGATGAGGCCTGGGTCAAACAGCTATGGGCTGGGACTTCGGGCAATCCCGATAATTTCTGCTCCGACATGGGCGGCTGGGACAATATGTGGCATCAGGACCGCAAAGCCATGCGCGAGGGCAACTGGACCGGGCTGTCTCGTTGCATCCCCTTCGAGGATTTCGTGGTCGAGGAATCGATGGGCCCGATTGTCGACCGCACGCGCGAGTACCTGGGCTCCAGCGACCAAATCATTATCCGGGTGCGACGCACGATGCTGCAGGCGGCGCGCGACTATCAGCAGGGCAAACCGCCGCTGGGTTTGGCGCAGCGACTGGACTACAGCCGCATTCGCGCGCTTGCGATCCGCTTCAACAATCAGCGCGATTGGCGCGACCTGGATTCGATGAACCCTCCGCCGCGCCTGTAGTGCAGCTGTAGGGCGAATCGGCGGCGGCATTGTGCCGCCGCCGGTGGAAAGGAAGGTCCATTTGCTTACCCACGAAGAAAACCAGCTGTTGTGCCAAGTCGGCCCCGGCACGCCGATGGGTGAATTATTGCGCGAATATTGGGCCCCCGTGCTGCGCTCTCAAACCCTGGAAGCCGATGGCGCGCCGCAACGGGTCCGCCTGTTGGGCGAGAACTTCATCGCCTTTCGCGCCACTGACGGCCGCGTCGGCTTTTTCGACGAGGGCTGTCCCCATCGCTGCACCTCGCTGGCGCTGGCCCGCAACGAGGACAACGCGCTGACCTGCATCTTCCACGGCTGGAAGATCGATGTCTCGGGCAAAGTAGTAGAGGTTCCCTCCGAGCCACCCGAGCGACGGGCCGAATTCGCCGCCAAGGTGCGGGTCAAGCATTATCCCGTGCGCGAGGCGGGTGGGGTGGTGTGGGTATACATTGGCCGGCGCGAACAGCCGCCCAAATTCTACAATTTCGAATTCAATTCACTTCCCGCCGAGCAGACCTTTCCCCTTCGCGCGGTGATGCACTGCAACTGGTTTCAGGGCATGGAGGCGGTGCTCGATTCCGCTCACTTGGGGATTTTGCACAAGTCGTGGATGCAGGTGCACGGCGGCAGCCGTTTGGCCGGACTGCAAAGCCCGTTTTTCGAGATCGTCAATCAGCCCTACGGCCTGCGCGAAGCGGCACTGCGTGATCTGGGGGACGGCACGATGTACGCACGCATCCGAGAAGTAGTATTCCCCTACTTTTCGTTTATTCCCAGCGATCGGCCCTACCCGCATTTCATGATCTGCGCCATTCCGATCGATGACGAGTGGAACGCGCAATGGTACATCTATTACGACGACGAAAAGCCGATCGACGAGAAGTGGCGTGCCGAGCGGATGGAGGGTACTAGCGGCAGCTACGATAATTTTTACGACGATCAGGGTGGCTTTGCCACCATGTGGGGCCAAGACCGCAAGAAGATGCGCGAGGGTCACTGGACCGGTCTGCGCACTTTGCAGTACGAAGATTTCGTCGCCGAAGAGTCGATGGGTGCCATCGTTGATCGCAGCCGCGAATACCTGGGCTCCAGCGACAGCATCATCATTCGTTCTCGCCGCTTGATGTTGCAGGCCGCCCGCGCCCATCAGCGCGACGGCACGCTTGCCTTCGGCTTGGATACCAACCTGGATTACAGCCGAGTGCGCGCGCTGGCGATTCGCTATCCTCGCCAGCATGATTGGCACCAATTCGATTTGATTCATCCCCCGCCAACCTTGCCGCTGTACGAGTAGCGCGGTGTGAGGGGTGCGGCTGACTCACCGGGTGAGAGGTGCGTGGCATGTTGACGCGCGAGGAAAATGAATTGCTCTGCCGAGTCGGGCCCGGCACTCCGATGGGTGAAATGCTGCGCGAGTACTGGACGCCCGCGCTCCGCTCGCAGGCGCTGCAGGCCGATGGCGCGCCGCAACGAGTGCGCTTGCTCGGGGAAAACTTTGTCGCCTTTCGCTCAAGCGACGGCCGCGTGGGTTTCTTCGACGAGGGCTGTCCTCATCGCTGTACCTCGCTGGCGCTGGCCCGCAACGAAGACAACGCGCTTACCTGCATCTTCCACGGCTGGAAGATTGATGTCTCGGGCAAAGTGGTCGAGGTTCCCTCCGAGCCGCCCGAGCGGCGGGCCGAGTTTGCGGCCAAGGTGAGGGTACGCCATTATCCGGTGCGCGAGGGTGCCGGGATCGTTTGGGTTTATCTGGGCCGGCGCGCCAGCCCGCCGCAATTCTATGATTTTGAATGCAACAGTCTGGCGCCCAGCCATTATTTTTCCATTCGAGCTGTGATGCATTGCAACTGGTTCCAGGGATTGGAGGCCGTGCTTGACTCGGCCCACCTGGGCATTTTGCATCAATCGTGGATGCGCCGCGATGACGGCACGCGGCGGGTGGCAGCGCGCAACAACGGTCCGCGCTTCGAGGTGCTGTCCCGACCCTACGGCTTGCGCGAGGCGGCCCTGCGCGAGTTGGCCGACGGCACCTGCTACGCCCGCATCCGCGAGGTCGTGCTGCCCTACTTCTCCTTCATTCCGGCCGAACGGCCGCGCCCCTACTACATCATTTGCGCCATCCCCATCGACGACGAATGGAATGCGCAGTGGTACATCTACTACGACCCCGACAAACCGATTAGCCAGGAATTCATCGACGCCCGGATGAAAGACACGTCGGGCGATTTCGATAACCATTGCTCCAATATGGGCAACGCCGAAAACCTGTGGCACCAGGATCGGAATAAAATGAAGGAAGGGCACTGGACCGGCCTACGCACCTTGCAGTTTGAGGACTTCATCGTTGAAGAAGCGATGGGCCCGATGGTCGATCGTTCGCGCGAATATCTGGGCTCCAGCGACTCGATTATCATCAGAGTGCGGCGCATGATGCTCCAGGCCTTGCGCGATTACCGCGCGGGCAAAGTTAGCTTCGGTCCGGACCAGGACATCGATTATCGCCGCGTGCGCGCCTTGGCGATTCGCTATCCAGCGCGGGAGGATTGGCGTCAAATGGATACGTGCAACCCGCCCGCGACGCTGCCGCTCAACGAATAAGCGCGCAGGAGGTACGTTCCATGCTGACGCGCGAAGACAACGAGCTGATTTGCCGGGTCGGAGCAGGTACCCCGATGGGAACCTTCCTGCGCGAGTACTGGATTCCCGCTTTTCGTGCCGCGGGCCTGGAGGCCGACGGCGCACCTCAGCGCGTACGCCTATTGGGAGAGAACTTTATCGCCTTTCGCGCCACCGACGGGCGGGTGGGCTTCTTCGACGAGGGTTGCCCTCATCGCTGCACCTCGCTGGCGCTGGCGCGCAACGAAGACAACGCGCTGACCTGCATCTTTCACGGCTGGAAAATCGACGTCTCGGGCAAGGTGGTCGAAGTCCCTTCCGAACCGCCCGAGCGGCGGGCCGAATTTGCGGCCAAAGTGCGGGTGCGCCATTATCCCGTGCGCGAGGCGGGTGGCGTGATCTGGGTTTACCTGGGCCAGCGCGAGACTCCGCCCAGCTTCTATAATTTCGAGTTCAACGTTGCGCCGCCCAGCTATGGAATGGCTCAGCGGGCGGTGATGCATTGCAACTGGATTCAGGGGTTGGAAGCGGTGCTGGATTCCGCCCACTTGGGTATCCTGCATACCTCGTGGTTGCGTAAGTCCAGCGGTAGCGCCGCCTTGTCGATGGTCGATACCGGACCGGTGTTCGAGACCGTCATGAAGCCTTATGGCTTTCGCGAAGCTGCTTTGCGCAACATGGGTGACGGTACCTTCTACGGTCGCATCCGCGAGGTCGTGCTGCCCTATTATTCGTTCATCCCTAACGATTCGCCGCTGCCTCAGTTCCTGATTTGCGCCACTCCGATCGATGACGAATGGACCGCGCAGTGGTACTTCCACTACTATCCCGACCGGCCGATGGACGACGAAATGCGCAAGTATCGCGATCGGGGCCATTCCGGCGATTGGGACAATTTCTGCTCCGACATGGGCAATGAGAGCAACCTTTGGCGTCAGGATCGCAAGGCGATGAAGGAAGGACACTGGACCGGGATTACCCAGTGCCTGCATTACGAGGATTTTGCGGTGGAAGAGTCGATGGGCCCGATCGTCGATCGCACCCGCGAATACCTCGGCGCCAGTGATACCATTATTATTCGGGTCCGTCGCATGCTACTAAGTGCCGTGCGTGAGCATCAGCGCAGCGGCAAGCTCGCCTTTGGCGTCGACCAGGAGATCGATTATAGCAAGGTGCGAGCGGTCGCGATCCGCTTCTCGCCCAAGGACTTCAATTGGAAGGAAATTGATTTCACCGATCGGCAGGCGGCTGTGCCGCTAGTCTGATTGCGCGCACGCGGTTGGAGTAAGTAATGCTATCGACCGAGGATAACGAAACGCTGTGCCGGGTTGGCGCGGACACGCCGATGGGCCGGATGTTGCGCGAGTACTGGACCCCGGCGCTGCGCTCCGAGACCCTGGAGGCCGACGGTGCTCCGCGACGAGTGCGGCTTTTGGGCGACAACTTCGTCGCCTTTCGCGCAAGCGACGGGCGGGTAGGCTTCTTCGACGAAGGCTGCCCTCATCGCTGCACCTCGCTGGCGCTGGCGCGTAACGAAGACAACGCGCTTACCTGCATCTTTCACGGCTGGAAGATCGACGTTTCGGGCAAAGTGGTCGAGGTGCCCTCCGAGCCACCCGAGCGACGGGCCGAATTCGCCGCCAAGGTGCGGGTACGTCATTATCCAGTGCGTGAAGCGGGCGGGATTGTGTGGGTTTACCTAGGCGTCCGTGCGCAACCGCCACGGTTTTTCGATTTTGAGTTCACCCATCTTCCGCCCAGCCATGTGATGGTGCGCAAAGCGGTGATCCGACACAACTGGTTCCAAGGGATGGAAGGTCAATTGGACTCCGCCCACGTCGGCATCATGCACAAGAGCTGGGTGGAACTGCGAGGCGCGCGGCTGAAGACCGCCGACATGCCGCTGTCGCGAGTCAATACCGGTCCTAGCTTCGAGTTCATGCCGCGCCCTTACGGCTTTCGCGAGGGCGCCCTGCGGCCGCTGCCCGACGGCAGCGTGTACGCGCGCATCCGCGAAGTCGTGCTGCCCTACTTCTCCTTCATTCCGGTCAATCCCAATCGCTCGCAATTCCTGGTCTGCTCGATTCCGGTGGACGACGAATGGAACGCTCAATGGTATATCCATTACGATCCTTTCCGCCCTCTCGACGAGGAGACGCGTAGCCAAATCATGCGCGGCTGCGCCCCGGACTTGGACAATTTCGCCGCCAATCTGGGCGAGCTTGACACCATGTGGGGCCAGGATCGCAAGGCGATGAGGGAAGGACACTGGACTGGAATCGTCAAATCGGTCCAACACGAGGATTTCGCGGTCGAGTTGTCGATGGGCGTGATCGTCGATCGCAGCCGGGAGTATTTGGGTTCCAGCGACAGCGTGATTATTCGCGTGCGCCGCGCGCTGCTTAACGCGGTGCGCGATTTCGCCCAGGGCAAGCCCGCGCTGGGGCAGGAGGAAGACGTCGATTACAGCCGCATCCGCCCGTTGGCGATCCATCTCCCGGTGGGAACCGATTGGCGCACTGTAGACTCCTTCGATCCGCCCAATTTGGGCGAAGGATTGGCTTAAGCGGTGTGCCGCGGAATTTTCCCGCAGTGCGTTAGCTAAAACAGTTAATGCCGGTGGGCGGCTTAAGCCTGCCAGGAAGCGAGGCCATCGTGCTGCCACGCGAAGACAACGAGATTCTGGTACGCACAGGTCCGGGTACGCCGATGGGCGAGCTGTTGCGTGAGTACTGGACCCCTGCGCTGCGCTCGCAGACTCTGGAGGCCGACGGCGCCCCGGTGCGGGTGCGACTGCTGGGCGAAAACTTTGTGGCCTTCCGCGCCACCGACGGCCGGGTCGGCTTCTTCGACGAGGGTTGCCCCCATCGCTGCACCTCGCTGGCGTTGGCGCGCAACGAAGACAACGCACTTACCTGCATCTTTCATGGCTGGAAAATCGATGTTTCGGGCAAAGTGGTCGAAGTCCCCTCCGAACCACCCGAGCGGCGTGCCGAATTCGCCGCCAAGGTGCGGGTGCGCCATTATCCGGTCAGCGAACGTTCGGGGATTGTGTGGGTATACCTGGGCAAGCGCGAGCAGCCGCCAGCGTTTTTCGATTTCGAGTTTACCCGCCTGCCTGCCACCCATCTCAACATCGTGCGCGGCTTGATGCACGCGAACTGGTTCCAGGCCTTCGAGGGGCAACTGGATTCGGCCCATGTCGGCATCCTGCATTCTTCCTGGGTGCGTGGGCGGGAAGGACGCGGCGGGCGGCCCGACAACAATTTCGGCCAAATCCTGACCACCGTGACGGGCCCCAGCTTCGAGATGGTGCCCAAGCCCTACGGCTTTCGCGAAGGCGCGCTGCGCCCGCTGCCCGACGGCAGCGCTTACGCGCGAATCCGCGACGTGGTTCTGCCCTACTTCTCTTTTATTCCTAACGAAGCCGATTTTCTCTGTACCCTGGTGGCTTGCGTGCCAGTGGACGATGAATGGAGCGCGCAGTGGTATATCGCCTACCATCCTGACCGGCCGGTACCGCAGGAGTACCGCGATTTCCGTTTGCGGGGCACCTCGGGCGATTGGAATGATTTCGCTTCGGACCTGGGCGGTCCTGAGAAGATGTGGAGTCAGAACCGGGCGGCGATGAAAGAGGGGCATTGGAGCGGAATCGATCGCGGCTCCATCCCGTTGGAGGATTTCGCCGTCACCGAGTCGATGGGTCCGATTGTCGATCGCACGCGCGAATACCTGGGTTCCACCGATGCCGTCATCTTGCGCACCCGGCGAATGCTGCTCAAGGCGGTGCGCGATTTCCAGCAGGGGCTACCTCCTTTCGGCCAGGAGCAAGGGGTCGATTACGGCCAAATCCGCTCAATCGCGGTGCTGGTGCCGCGCGGGATGAGCTGGCGCGACGTGGATCCGTTTCACCCCCCGCAGCCCGCGCCACAAGTATAAGCTCGAAGTGGCGCGCGCGCGTGCGCTGCGCTATGAAAATGGCATGGCGCTAAGAAGCTCGCGTATTACCCAAGGCGTGGAGCGTACCCCCAATCGTTCGATGCTGCGCGCGGTGGGGTTCGCCGACGCTGATTTCAACAAACCGATCGTCGGGGTGGCCAACGGCTACAGCAATCTAACCCCTTGCAATCTCAGCCTTCAGTTGCTCGCCGAGCGGGCTCAGGCGGCCCTGCGGCGCGCCGGCGCGATGCCGCAGGTGTTCGGCACGGTCACGGTGAGTGACGGAATTGCGATGGGCACCGAGGGGATGAAATATTCCCTGGTTTCGCGCGAAGTGATCGCCGATTCGATTGAAACCGCTTGCAACGCCGAGTCGATGGACGGCGTTGTTGCCCTGGGCGGCTGCGACAAGAACATGCCCGGTGCCATGATTGCGATCGCCAGGCTCAACATCCCCGCCATTTTCGTTTATGGCGGCACGATCAAGCCCGGCCGTCTGAACGGGCGCGATCTGACCATCGTCAGCGCGTTCGAGGCAGTTGGTGAGTTTAGTGCCGGCAAGATCAGCGAGCAGGAGCTGCTCGAAGTCGAGCGCCATGCCTGCCCAGGGGCTGGCTCGTGCGGCGGGATGTACACCGCCAACACCATGTCCTCGGCGATCGAAGCCATGGGCATGAGTCTGCCCTATTCCTCGACCATGGCGGCCGAAGATCGAGAAAAGGCCGACAGTGCGGCGCAATCCGCGCAGCTCCTGGTCGAGGCGATCGCGGCTCAGCGCTTGCCCCGTCAGATCATGACCCGCAAGGCCTTCGAAAACGCTATCGCGGTGGTAATGGCCACCGGGGGCTCGACCAACGCCGTCCTTCATCTACTCGCGATTGCGCATGCCGCCGAGGTGCCGCTTACACTTGACGACTTCGACGCGATGCGCGGGCGGGTTCCGGTTCTATGCGACCTCAAGCCCTCGGGCCGTTTTGTTACCGTCGATCTGCACCGTCAGGGCGGAATTCCACAGGTGATGAAGATTCTGCTCGAACACGGCGTGCTACACGGTGACGCGCTCACGATCAGCGGTAAAACTGTGGCGGAGGTCCTCGCAGACGTGCCCTCCGAGCCGCCGGCCGGACAGGAGGTCATTCGTTCCTGGCATCAGCCGGTTTATAAAGAGGGGCATTTGGCAATTTTGCGCGGCAACCTGGCCCCTGAAGGCGCGGTGGCCAAAGTCAGTGGCCTCAAGCTGCCAGTCATGACTGGTCGAGCGCGGGTGTTCGAGAATGAAGAGCAAGCCTTGAGCGCGATCCTGGCCGATCGCATCCAGGCCGGCGACGTGCTGGTGATTCGCTATGAAGGGCCCAAGGGCGGACCGGGAATGCGTGAGATGCTCTCGCCGACCTCGGCGATTATCGGTAAAGGGCTGGGTGAGGCGGTGGGGCTGATCACTGACGGCCGTTTCTCCGGCGGCACCTACGGCATGGTCGTGGGTCACGTCGCCCCGGAGGCGCAGGTCGGCGGGCCGCTGGCTCTGGTCCACGAAGGCGACTCGATCACTATTGACGCCCATCGACGGCTGCTGCAGCTCAACATCAGCGAAGACGAAATGGCACGCCGGCGTGCTGCTTGGCGCGCGCCCCAACCCCGTTATCGGCGCGGCGTGCTAGCCAAGTACGCGGCCCAGGTTAGCTCGGCCAGCCTGGGTGCCGTCACCGACTGATCCGACACGCCAGCGAACGTATGGCGCTGCTGGCGTCCGGCCAGCAGCGCTTCGCATTGCTTTGAGCGATTCGGGCCGTCAGACGCGGCCAGCGAGCTTCAGCCCTTTGTCCAGCGCGGCATAGCTGCGCGTAGGTGCGGCCATCAGGAAGCGATAGCCTTGCTGAAGAATGCGCTCCACGTTGTTGGAATCGACGTGCGGATGGCCTACCGGGACGTTGTGCTCCTTGCAGGTCTTCACGATCTGCGCCATCGCCTCGACTACCACCGGATGCTCGTATTGGCGGGGATAGCCCAACTCCTGGCTCAAGTCGCCCTCGCCGATCAGGATCACGCCCACGCCCGGTACTTTCTTGAGAATGTCGGGCAGGTTGGCGATCCCCTGGGTATCTTCGATCATCAAAATGACCAAAATCTCGCCCTTGGGATCCAAGGGCCAGACGTCGGCACGGCTGTAATACTCCTGCTGGCTGATACCCCAGTAGCGCACTGCGGCCGTCGGACCGTCGCCGCGCAGGCCGGCGGGCTCGTAGCGCGGCGCGCTCTTGAGGCGCGGATAACGGCAAGCGGCGACCGCGTTGTGGGCTTGCTCGACGTTGCTGATATGGGGCCAGACTACTCCGTAAGCACCAAGGTCCAACGCCTGCTTGGCAAAGAATTGGTTCTTCTCGTCGCCGTTGGGCGGGATGCGCACGATCGGCGTTACCGCCGGAACCAGTCCCGCGCTGGCGATCTGGCGGCGGTTGAGCATGTACTGCAGACTGTCGCGCAGGGCGCGGATGTCCCAGGGATTGTGCTCCATCTCGAAGACGATCCCGTCGTATTGAGCGGTGGAGACTGCCAGCGCTGATTCGACGTCGGCGTTGACGAAGGCGCTGAAGGCCACTTTGCCTTGCTCGAAGGCTCGGATAACGCCATTTAGGCGGGGAATCTCAGCCATGATTTCTCCTCGTGCGCCCGCTGGCGGTATAGCCGCGCGGCATGGGTTGCAGCGCACCAGTCACAGGCCCCGGCATCCGGACTTGCCTGGCGGCGCGCAATGGTCGCTAAAGTGCGTCAGCATCGTACCAGAAGGGACACCTAGCGGGTAGAGAGCGCAGGTGGTTTGACAACCGCCGCCGCCCTTCCATAGCATCCAAAACGGTTGGCGTGCGGCAGGCCGCGCGCTTGGAATCTGCACAGCACGAGGGCGGCATGATCATCGATTGTCACGGTCACTACACCACTGCTCCGGCGGAGCTGGATAACTGGCGCAAGCAGCAACTGGCGGCGTTCGAACAAAACCCCGGCGCGACCCCCAAGATGGGTAAGCTCGCCATCAGCGATGCCCAGCTACGCGAGAGCCTGGAGGGAGCGCAGCTGAAGTTACAGCGCGAGCGCGGCACCGACCTGACTATCTTTTCGCCCCGTGCCTCAACCATGGGCCATCATCTGGGCAATGCCGCCACCAGTGCGCAATGGGCCGAGGAAAGTAACAATCTGATTCATCGGATTTGCACTCTGTATCCCGGCAACTTTGCCCCGGTCTGCCAATTACCGCAAAGCCCCGGTGTGCCACCCGCCAACTGCATCGCCGAGCTGGAGCGCTGCGTCAATCAGCTCGGCTTTATCGGCTGCAACCTCACTCCCGATCCTTCGGGCGGGTACTGGACCGATCCGCCGTTGACCGACCGCTGGTGGTATCCGCTGTACGAAAAGATGGTGGAGTTGGACGTGCCAGCGATGGTCCACGTCAGCGGCGCCAAGAATCCCAATTTTCATACCACCGGCTCCCATTACATCAACGCCGATACCACCGCCTTCATGCAGTTCCTGCTCTCCGATTTGTTTAAGGACTTTCCCACTATCAAGTTCATCATTCCCCACGGCGGCGGCGCGATTCCCTACCATTGGGGGCGCTACCGCGGGATCGCGCAGGATCTCAAACGACCGCCGCTCGGCGAGCTGCTGCTCAAGAACGTCTTTTTCGATACCTGCGTCTATCACAAACCAGGGATCGAGCTGCTGTTCAAGGTCGTCCCGCTGGACAACATTCTGTTCGCCTCGGAAATGATCGGCGCGGTGCGCGGCAAGGACCCCGACACGGGTTTTTATTTCGACGATACCAAGCGCTACATCGATCAGCTCGGGCTTTCCGAAGCTGCGCGCACGCAGATTTTCGAAGGCAATGCGCGGCGAGTCTTCAGCCGCCTGACGTCTCGCCTGAAAGTATGAAGGCGAGCACGTGCTGCAAACGGCTCGTCGATCAACCGCGTTCAGAACAAGCCGGATCGCTCGGCGATCAGAACTAAAGGGACCTTGGCGGGTTGCCCCGTAGGATCAAGAACACAGGGGCATCGGGTTTTCAGGCCTGATGCCCCTGTGTTTACTTTGCGGCCCCGCTGTAAAGCCGGCGGGCTAGCAAGGATGGCCCGCTCAAGGCCGCCAGTAGACGAACCCCATTGCGTTGCCGGTTCCAGCCTCGGAACGATAGCACGGAACGTAATCGACTAGGTTCATCTCGAAACCGAGATCGGCCATCGCGCCGGCTACTGGAATCCAGTTTTTGATCTCCGAGGTGCCGGCCTGGAAGGTCTCTTCGCCCAAGGCCGCGACCTTTTCGATCCGTCGGTTACGCATCGCGTCGATCACCGTTTGATCGACTTCCTCGTCGATTACCCAGTGGGTTAGACCACCCGAGGCGATCAGCGCCACGCGGGCGTTGCTCTCCCACGATTGGATTGCTTTGACTACTGATTTGCCGAATTCGTAGCAGCGTCGGACGGTGGGCTGATTGGGCGGGTAGAAGGTGTTGAGCACCACCGGCACGCTGGGAACAGGCTGGTCACTCATGATACGCCGATAGATGAAGCCAAAGGCGTGGGGTAGCGTTTCGTGACCGCCGGGCATCTTGGTCATGGAGGCGACATCGAACTGCTCGGCGATGGTGCGCTCCAGGATATGCTTACCCAGTGCGGGCAAGCCCTTATACACGGCACCCTGGGGTGGAATGTGGCCAGGCACCGAAATCGCAATCCCCGGCGGCATCTTCGCCATCCGCTCGGCGCTGTACATTTTGTTGGGCAGGCTTTCGCCCCAGTACACGCTGAAAGCCGGAATCAGATCGCTAAACATCTCCATCTGGTCATTGCCGAACAGCACCGCCACATCTGGCTTGACCTCGGCGAACACCGCCGCCAAGCGGTCCAATGCTTTTTGGCAGGCCGCGTGCCGTTCCGCCATTATCTCCGGAGTGATCTGACGTTCCAGCCGCTCGCCCTTGCGCCGCTGCGCGATTTCCTCGAAGGGGAGGGCCTTACCCTTGTAGAACAGATCGGGATTACCGCGGTCGGCCTTGACCCGCTCGTGCCAGGTACTGGGCGGCATCGTCAGCATCGGACCGTGAGAAGAGCCAATACCCAATACTATCTGCGCCATGTTTCAACCTCCGCTGTTAGCTTGAGGCGGACCGGTTTGTCACTGTAAGAGCCGCGCATCGGCTCCGTGGCCTGGCCGGCGCAAGTCAAATCCTCTGCAATCAACAATTTTAGCAAACCGTTTATCGAACAGCATAACCTCACCTTAAAACAGTGTCATCATTTACCCGTTTGGTCAAGTTCGAAGCTTAGCATGCCAGGTTCAGCCCTGGGAGTGAATGAACTCGATGATCCGCTGGCGCTGGCCGGCGTTGGGCAGCGGGCCGCGTCCGGCGCCCAGGTCGTCGGCCATGTGGGCGGGGTTGTTGGTGCCGGGAATGACGGCGGTGACTGCGGGGTTGCTCAGCACAAACTTCAGAAAGAATTGAGCCCAGCTTTGAGCGAAATCGCCGGCCCAGGCGGGCACGGGCTGCCCCATTACCTTGCGGAACAAGCCTCCCTTCACCAACGGTCGCGCGATCAGAGTCGCCACCCCTAAATCGGCGCACAGCGGCAGAATCCGTTGCTCCGCCTCGAGCGCATCCAATGAGTAATCTATCTCTACGAAGTCGGGCTTTTGCTGGCGTAATACCGCCTCGACCGCCGGATAAGCGCCGTGAAAAGTCGAGGTGATGCCGATGTAGCGGCATAATCCTCGCTCCTTCCACTGACGCAAAACAGCCAGGCTTTGGTTGGGAGCGGAGACATTGTGAAGTTGCATCAAATCGATCTGGCGGGTCTGCAGCCGCTTGAGCGAGCCCTCGATTCCGGCCTCAGTCAGCTCATCGGCCTCAAGCTTGGTAGCGATGAAAACACGCGGGCGTAGACCGCTTTGCGCCAGCAGCGCCCCGAGCACAGGCTCCGCGCTTGCGTAGGCCGAAGCGGTATCGACCACTTTGCCTCCGCCCGCGATCAGCGCCCGTAGCACCTTGAGCAGTTTGGCGCGCTGGGCGGCGTCCGTGCCGACGTCGAAGACTCGCGAGGTGCCCAACCCGACCACCGGCAGTCGCTCGCCAGTTTTGGGAATCGGTCGGGTCATGATGGGCGCGGTAACCGCCGCGCTGGCCACGGGGGCGCCGGCGCTTGGCAGCAAGCCGCACGCGGCGCTGCTTAACAAGGCTAGAATTTCTCGCCGCGTCAAGCCGCCAGTATGACGCCATTGCTGATTTTGCATTCAGCCTCCTACCACGAATTGAGTCTCCAGCACCTGGCCCTGGCGCTCTTGAACGCGTCCCAGGACCACGGCGATTAGCAGCCAAGCGACCGTCACCGGGACGGCCAACATTGCGATCGCCGCTACCGACAGGCCCATAGCGCGCATGCTGACGAATAGCCAGCCGTAAAGCGCATCCGAGCCCCGATAGACGACCAGGTCGATCATGTTTTTGACTTTATACTTGTCCTGGCGCGGGACGACTGTGAACAGCGCTTGGCGAGCCGGGGTGGCGATGGAGAAGTGGGCGGTGCGTTGGATGGCCTGAAAGGCAATCAAGGTTACCAGCCCCGGCATTCCAGCCAGGGCCAGGAAGCCCAGCGTAAAGATCGCGGGTAAAAAGCCGGTGGCAGTCCCCATCCCGAAGCGCAGGATCAGCGGCCCGGTGGCAAAGATCTGGGTGGCCAGGGTCAGCAGCGCGACGATGAAATCGATCGAGGCGAAAATCCTGGTTTGGAGCGCGCGGGAATGCGCCGCCGTGGCTACGATATGCGCCTGTTGGAAGTAGAGGATGGTGGCGGAGAAGGAGAGCAAACTGACCCAGGCTGCGATTCCCAACAGATAGGGCGAGCGCACCATTCGCGGCAGCGCGTCGAGGGCACCGCCGCCCAGGGCAGACCGCGCCTCGCGCTCCCCGGTTAGGGAGGTCGGCAAGCCGCTCGCCGCCGGCGCGAGCCGCGAAGCGCCCTCCAGCCTGCGGGCACAAAATATCGCTGCTTCCAAAAACAGCGCCGCGATCAGCAGGAGATTGGCCGCCCCCAGGGGGACCGCAAGGGTGACCGCGAGGCTGGGGCCCAGCAAACTACCAGCGGTTCCCCCGGCGCCGATGAAACCAAACAATCGGCGGCTCTGCTCGCTTGTGAATATATCGGCCATGAACGACCAGAACACCGAGACCACGAAGAGGTTGAAGACGCCGACCCAGACGAAGAAAATCCGAGCGACTTCAACCACCCGCAAGTGAAAAGTAAAGAGCACCCAGAAGATGAAAATATTGGCGACGAAAAAGTGGTACACCAGAGGAATGAAATAACGGCGCGAAAGGCGGGCGACCGCCACGCCGTAGGCCGGCTGGACCGCGATTAAGACCAGGAAGGTGGCCGTGAACAGCCAAGGCAGGTTGCGCACCCCGCCCGCAATCCCCATCGCATCGCGCACCGGTCGAATTAGGTAGTAACCGGCGAGCAGAAAAAAGAAATAGGCGAACGACCATAACAGCATCCGGCGCTCGCCCGCGCCGACCAGAACCGTGCGCGAAAGCAAGCGCTCAAACCTGAGGGTCGCCATCTTCAGTGGTTGCGATAAATGCTCGCGCGCTGGAAATTCAGGTGGCCGGCCATCCCTTAAGTCCGCGCCACTTTCGCTCAAGGCGGACTTTGAACTACGCTCGCCTCAAGCTTCGCACTTTGTCGAGGCAGTAAGCAAGGCGGCAAGTAGCCGCCCGACAATTTCCAACCCATAAGAGCGCGGCGACGCCGTCCCCGCAGGGAGCCATGGAATGAACGAACGCAAATCGGCGGCCGCAGTGGTAGTCGCGTTATGGCTGTGCCTGGCCTTGCTATGGGGCGCGACCATGTCCACCAACGGGATGTTTTATCGCCCCGTATCGGGTGCCTTTCACACCTCGCGCGCCACGGTTTCGATGCTTTCCAGTGTGCTCGCTTTCGGGCTATGCGGGGGTTCCTTGGTGTCGGGATGGTTGCTGGGACGGTTCGATGCCCGGCGCATTATGATGGCCGGCACGCTCCTGCTCGCAGCGGCCTACCTGTGCGCCAGCCAGGCGGCCAGCTTCCAAATCCTGTTGGCCTGCCACGTCTTGATGGGTTTGGGAGTCGGAATTTGCACCCTGATCCCGGTCTCGTTTGTAATCGGCGACTGGTTCGAAAAGGGACGAGTGGGCTTGGCGATGGGCATTACCATGACCGGAGCCGCGCTGGGCGGCAGCGCGATGGTAATGGTGGTGGGCTATTTCATCAGCAAGTGGGGCTGGCGATGGGCTTATTTTGCGGTCTCGATCCCGATGCTGCTGGTCGTCATTCCGATCCTCACTCGCTTGCAAAGCCGCCCGCCTTGGCAGACCAGCGCCAAGCGCAGCGATTCACGCCAAGCCGAGGGCGCTAGTGGCCTGGAAGTCGCGGCGGCGCTGCGTCGGCGGGAATTCTGGCTAATCGCGTTGACTGAGTTCCTCTTCGGCTTCGTCACCAATTCAATGATCAACCATCTCGCTCCGTATATCGAGGGGCTCGGTTATTCCACCCAGCGTAGCGCCGCTATCCTGGGCATGGCCTTCGCCTTGACTTCGGTGGGCAAAATCGCGCTGGGTCTGACCACGGATTGGATCGGCAGCCGCTGGGCGGTGGCGATCGATTTTCTGGTATACGCCGCCAGCATGGGGCTGCTCATGGGCGCGGCGCGCCCGGCCCTGCTGATGACAGGGATGGTCTGCTGGGGACTAAGCTTTGGCGTGCCCATCGCACTGTTGCCCTTGCTTATCATTCAATCGCTGGGGCTTAAGTGCTACGGCGCCATTTCGGCTCTGATCAGTCTTGCCTTTACCGCCGGCAACTTCATTGGACCGATCGTCGTCGGCCGTATCTTTGACCTCAGCGGCAGCTACACCATCGCCTTTGTGGTCAGCTTAGGATGCCTGATGCTGGCGGCTTTCGCGGGGTTGGCCTGCCGCCCATTGATTCAGACCCAGGCCGCGATCGCGCCGCTGGCGGCAAGCGTCTCCAGGGTCTGAAGATTGAACGAAGCGTGCATTGGTAAGTTGGCGCGCTCAAAACATTAGGGCTGAAATAGGCGATGGTTGATCCTAAGATAGTACGAGCGTGTCTCCGGAGCATGCTTAAACATAAAGGAGAAAAGCAGATGCGCAAGCTCGAATTGGCAATGCTGGGATCGATCGTGTCAATCGCAGTTTCCATGGCGTGGCTGCCGAGCGCCGCCGCTCAGAGTTCCTCGGTGCCGGCGGCCTCCGCGAGTTCACCGAGCGAGGGCGAAGCCCCGGGTGGGGCTAATTTGGTGGTTGTGCAAGAAGACGTGTTGGTGCCGCTGATCGGCGAGCCTGAGCAATTCTTTCGCCGAGCTCGGCGCGATTTCAACAGTGGGCGCAGGCGCGCGGCGGCGCGCGAGATTCGTGCCGCGGGCGCGCTCATCGAATTGGAAGCCGGCCGCCACGATGCCCAAAACAAGAGCGGGCTGGACCAATCAGCTAATCAGCTCAAGCAATTGGCGGCGGGCGTTCAGAACGGCAGCGTAAAGTCGGTCAATCAGCTCGATCGGGCGTTTGCCCAGGCCGATTTGGCGCTGGCACGCCATTATCACGATATGGCCGCCAACTATCAGGGCAGCGATCATGGCAAGGTGGGGCGCTGGCTGCAGGCCGCGGCCAACTCAGTCAGCGGCGCCGCCGCCTGGTCCAAGCAGAAGCTCAGTGCCGGCGGCAAGAGCACGGTCAGTGAAGCGCGCAAGCTCGGCAATCAGGTGGAAAGTGGGACCGGATGGGCGGCCGACAAGGTGGGCAAGTCCCTTTCCGATCTGGGTCAGGAAATCACTCATCTAAGTGGCGCGAGCGGGACCAGCAGCGCTTCGAGCAATTAATAGCACACGGGCCGTTTGGATATGCGCAAGAGCCCGCGGAGCGCGGCCTAACACCGGTCGCGCTCCGCGCTGCTGCTGGCTACTTATTGCATTACTTCCTGCAGGCCGGAAGGAGTACCCCAGCGATGGTAATTATTCCACTGCTGCGGCACTTTCTGGTTCAGGAAAGCGGCCTGCATGCCGTTGGTCGGCGGCATCAGTAGGCTCTGATGGTTGGCCTGGAAGTCGGGATTGTCGTGAGCCCAGATCATCGCGCTGGGCCAGTAGCTGCCATCGGGCTTCTTAAGCGGCGCCTCGAAGCCTATCACCCCGCGCCAGAACTTGTTGTTCTGGTCCCACAGATCGCCCCACCCCTTCCAGGTATAGGTTTGCGCATCCAGGTACATGACCCGGTTGGCATAGCAGTAACCGCGCGCATACTGGGGCAGACGCTGCAGTTGTAGTACATATTCATCGCGCGTTTGCCAGCTTCCCATCGAGGGTACCGGGAAGAGGGCGGCGCTCCCCTTGTAATAGTTGGCACGCTGGGCCGAGGCGGCCAGGCTCTTGGGGTCGTCGTTGAAGAAAAAATCGACCATCTTGCGCTTGCCCAGGTACTTGGCCTGGAACCAGGTCGGCGGCTGAGGAATGTTGGTCAGATCGTCGTTGGCGAAATCTTGACCCTGAAAAGGCGCGCAACGAGCCGCGCTGGACAGGCGCAGCACGCGGCGCAGGCTGGGGATGAAGACGTAGGCCTCGGGAAAGCGATTGGGATCGTCCCAGGTGATGTTGAGCGCGGTCAGATAGCGAATCTGTTCGGGGTCGAGCTGTTCGGCCATCGTGGTGATCAGGACGCCGTCGCCGGCGGCGGCCGGATTGGTCATCGGATAGCCGGTATCGGTGACGTGCATGAGCTGGTATTGGATCAGGAGGGCGTGGAGGAAGCTTTCATTGTCGTATTGATCGATGTCGATCACCTGCGAATGGTCGAAAGCGTAGGCGGCCGCGCTGTACTGATAGTAGAAATCATACATCAACTTGTAGCCAGCCAATGGATCCGACGTGGACAGATTGGGGAATGGAACTCCGGCGACATAGCCCTGGATGCCATAGCTGCCGTTGGCAGCTTTAACCAGGCGCACCTGCTTGCTGTACTTTTCGGTGGCGTCCAAAAACCCCTTGCTGATTGGATAGTTGCGCTGGTCGGCCACCACCATTTGCGCTTCGGGGGGGACCTCCACCGCTCGGTTGGTGCTCTGGAACATCATTTGCAGCGTGATTGGCATGAAGTCTTTGTATTGTTGCCAATTTTGCCGCGTAATTACGGTGCCGGCGGGAATAGTATCAGCCGCCAGCGCCTGCCCGGCGGCCATTGCCACCAGCAGCGCGATTGCCATTATGCGAGCCAGTTTCATCTCCAGTCCGTCCAACTCCAGAATAATTTAAAATGCCGAGAAAACCGCCAGTCCTTAAAAAGAGCTTGCCGCCTTGGGGCTGTCAAGGAGGCTCTGCGCAACGCCTCCGAGCAGCGGTGTGGGATTGGCTAGGAGTTAATCGGCCCGTCTGCTCGCACTAAGCGGCTGGATCGACTGGCCTGAGTGTGCTTGTTTGAAGTTGCCGACCGAGCGGGCGACGAGGTTTTTTGTCGCTCCGGGTGAATTGTACGACAAGGGAAAATAGTGCGGTGCTACAGACCGAAGTCTTAATCGTTGGCGCGGGTCCGGTGGGCTTGACCCTGGCGCTGGACCTGGGACGGCGAGGCGTACGCTGCACGCTGATCGAGCGCAATCTTACTTCCATCCAATTGCCCAAGATGGAGCGCTGTAACGCGCGCACCATGGAAATCTACCGCCGGCTGGGAGTAGCCGAGCGAATTCGCGACGCCGGGTTGCCACGCCAAGCGCCGATGGACGTGTTCCTGGCCTTCTCGATGGCCGATCCTGAACCGCTGGTCCATCTACCCTATCCTTCGGTGGCTCAAGCCAAAGCTGAGATCGCAGCCCACAACGACGGTCGCCCGTTGGAACCTTACCAGCTTATCTCCCAATACACCCTGGAGCCGCTGCTACGCGAAATCGTCGAGGGGCTGCCCAGCATTACCGTCCGCTTCGGCTGCGAGCTGGTCGAATTCGAGCAGGATGAACAAGCCGTTACCGCCCATCTGCGTACCAGCGAGGGGAGCGCGGAGACTCTGCGCGCGGCCTACCTGGTGGGTTGCGACGGGGGTTCCAGCACGGTACGAAAGCAACTGGGCATCGCGCTTCACGGCCAGGGCAATATTCGCAAACTGCGCCAAGCTCTGTTTTATTGCCCCGAGCTGTACCAGCGAATACCCATGGGCCGCGGCCGTCATTACCACATCGCCGAGGCGCCTTACTTTCCCTTCATCATACTACAGGACAGCACCCGCCATTGGACCCTGCATGCGCCAGCGCAAAGCGACGGTGAGATGGTGGAGATCTTCACCCGCGCCTTAGGCATGAGCGTGGAGGTCAAGCTGCTGTCGGTCAATGAATGGACCCAACATCTCTTATGCGCCGACCGCTACGGCCAGGGGCGAACCTTTATCGCAGGTGATGCCGCTCATCTGGTCATTCCCACTGGCGGCTTGGGGATGAACACTGGCGTGGGTGACGCTACCGATCTGGCTTGGAAGCTGGCGGCCCGCTTAGCGGGTTGGGGTGGACCTCATTTGCTAGCCAGCTACGAGGCCGAGCGGCGCCCCATCGGGTTGCGCAATGTCAAGGTTTCGGGCGCCGCGATGGAGGGACGGCTGGGATGGCGCGCGGCCTGGACCCCCGAGCTTCGCCAGCCTGGCGCAAAAGGCGAGGCTCTGCGCGCGGAAATCGCGCGGCGGTTCGACCGCGAACAGCGCAAGGTTACCGAAATTCTCGGCATCGAGGCCGGCTACCGCTATGTTGAGTCGCCTGTCATCTGGCCCGAGGAGGGCGAGGGTCCCGACCCCGACAATTATCACTACGTCCCCACCACCTGGCCTGGTGCCCGCCTGCCTCATGTCTGGCTGGACGACCGCAGCGCGCTACATGATCGGCTGGGGTTGGGTTACAGTTTGTTGCGTTTGGGCCGAACCAGGTTGGAGGGCGCCGAGCTGGTGCGAGCGTTCAAAGCTTACAATGCTCCGTTGGAGGTGCACACTATTGCCGACGCGGCGGCGCGCCAGCTCTATGGGTGTGACCTGTTGCTGGTGCGACCCGATCTCCATGTAGTATGGCGTGGCAACCAGGAGCCGGAAGATCCGGCGCGACTGGCCGCTATCGCCACCGGCCATGGCGCGGTTTGAAGCAGGCGGCAGGCGCAAACAGCTTATTAAAAAAAGGGTGAAACCGATGGCCAGCCAGTTCGATCTCGACGCCGCTCCGGTGCGGGCCTTGCGCGAGAAAATCGCGCTGGGATGCCGTATACTGGCCCAGCAACAACTGGTCGATTACCTCGGCCATGTCAGCGCGCGCATCCCAGGGCGCGATTTGGTGCTGATCCGCGCGCGCGGCTTCGAGCAAGGCAATCAACTCCACATGACCTGGGAGCAAGTCAGCCTGGTCGATCTGGAGGGACGTCACCTGGAGGGCAAGTTTCAGCCGCCCGACGAAACCAAGCTGCACACCGAGATCTATAAGGTCCGGCCCGACGTCAGCGCAGTGGTGCATACCCATCAGCCCATTGCCACGGTCTTCGGCGACGTGGGCAAGCCGATTTTGCCTATGCAAGGCGTGATGGCCTCAGTGGTTAGTCAGGGCACTATTCCCGTCTACCCCTCCGCGCGCAAGGTGACTACCACGGCGCAAGGGTCGGAAGTGGCGCGCGTGCTGGGGGATAAAAAGATCGTCCATCTGCGCAACCACGGCATCACCATCGTGGGCGCTAGCGTAGAGGAAGTGGTCATCAACGCCATCTGGTTGGAGCATCAGGCGCGGATGACAATGTGGGGTTGGACGGTCGGTACTCCGCGTGGAATGAGTCCGGAGGATTTGGCCCTCCAAGCCTCCGACGCCTTCGGGATCGAGGGGCGTTGGCGCTATTACGCAAGCCTGCTTGACGAATAGCAAACCAACCGGGCTGGTCTAACGAAAACCGGAGCTGGCATGGTCCGCTCATACCCGAGGAGGCGTGCCTTAATCGCAACGCAGGTAGGGCAGTACACGCTGGCCGTGGCGCTGACCTTTGTGCTCAGCACCCAATTGGCTGCTGCCGCCAGCGGTAAGCTTAAGCTGATGCTGCCCAATGTCCAGGGAGTTCCGGTGCAGCCTGCCGCCGCTATCATGACACCCGCTGGCCAGCAGGTCGGCCAGGTCGTCGCGGGCGGGGAAGTTAGCCTGCCACCGGGCGAGTATGAGCTTGTGTTGCCGGTGATCGGAGGCAACATTGAACGGGGCGGATTGCAGATCGCAGCCGGGCGCACGCTGACGGTTAAAATCGACAACGTCGCCGCGCTCCATATCACCGCGCTGGACGTAAACGGCCACGAGCGCAATTTTCCCGTCACCGTGACCGACTCTCGTGCCCCGCATCATCAGCTGGCACAATTCAAGACTGGGGGAACCTGGTTGTTCGCACCCGGCAAGGTCGATGTCGCGGTCGCGGCTCCCCCTCAAGGCTATTTCTGGCCCGGGGTTACCCTGACCGCCGGAGGAGTGGCGCACATTGCGCTCAAGCAGCAGATTCCCGCCCAACTGCGTGTGCTTACCACCGTGGATAAACAGCCGATCGATGGAAAAACTCGGGTTGTAATTTTCCACCATGGGACTCAGCGGCAGGTTGCCACCGATGGCCCCTCCCCCAGCCACCAATTCACTCTGGATCCAGGCGATTACGACATCTACGTGGAGAATCTCTCCGGCTACGGCCGGCCCTATATTCTGGACCCAGGAATCCATCTATCTTCGGGAGCCAAGGTCGAGCATCAAGTCACATTGGATAAGGAGGCAAGCAGTCATGGCAACTGAACGTCGGCGCGAGATCAAACGGCGGCGCAAGCGGCGCGAAAAGCGTTTGCGGGCCAATCGGCGCGCCGCCCGAGCGCAAAAGCGCCGGCGTAGCTAAGGGCTACTCTTCCGGCACTCGGTGGGATGGCCGCGCGCGCGACGTTGGGGCCCTGCGATTTGACCCGCCCTTGGAGAAGCGGCTTTGCGCCATGGTCTGGAGGTCTGGATCGATCGTGCGGCTGGGTAAATTTTAATTCTTGACTTAATAAGCCAACTTAGTTAGGTTTTCAATAGTACGAACGAATCGGTCTCGGTGCTCGCATTTTTTGTTCATTGATCGGTTGGTTTAGCCGCCAATCGAGTTTAGATTTGCACGGGAGGATCAACCAATGGCTCTGCACTTAGGACAGACGGTGCCTGATTTCACCCAGCAATCGACTGAAGGTCCGATTCATTTTCACGACTGGATCGGAAATAACTGGGCGGTTTTGTTTTCCCATCCCAAGGACTTTACTCCGGTGTGCACCACGGAATTGGGTTCGGTGGCCAAGCTTAAGCCGGAATTTGACAAGCGCGGGGTAAAAGTAATCGCCCTGAGCGTAGACGACGTGGATTCGCATAAGCGCTGGATAGGGGATATCGAAGAAACCCAGCATGCGAAGCTGAACTATCCGATTTTGGCCGACGCCGACCATAAGGTGTCGAGTCTGTATGACATGATCCATCCCGAGGCCAACGCCGCGGTCACCGTGCGCACGGTCTTCGTGATCGATCCGCAAAAGAAGCTGCGGCTAAGTATCACCTACCCGCCCAGCACAGGGCGCAACTTCAGCGAGATTCTACGGGTAATCGATTCGCTGCAGCTGACCGATAAGTTTCAGGTCTCAACTCCGGTGGATTGGAAACAGGGCGATGACGTGGTGATTTCGCCTGCGATCCAGGATCCTGCGGAACTTAAGCAGAAGTTTCCCAAAGGCTACAAGGAGCTGCGCCCTTATTTGAGAATGACGCCGCCCCCGGGCAAGTAGGTCCGCCGGCGGGCACGAGAAGTTTAAATCACGGCTGGTCTTCGAGCTTAAGACCAGCCGCGGTTTTGAGAAGCTTATGAGCTGCGCCGTTTTTCCGCAGGGATTAAGCCGAAAGTAACCCGAACGTAACGCGCTCCTCTTTCCTGAGCCGGCGGTACCACCGGCATGATGCTGCTAGTTCAGTTTGGGCGAGATGAGTGCGCCGCCTGAAATGGGATGCACATAACAACGGGCTCCTATCCTGTCTCATCCATCGGATCGCCCAGTTGGTGAATCCACCAGTCGGATTACCCCAATTACTACATCTTTCATGATGGACGCAATTTGGTCGGCGCCCATTGCGCGCTCGGCCTCAAGCGCTGGATTAGGGCATTTTTGCCACGAGATTGCGCGGCAATCTTTGGAACCATCCGAGCTATGGGGGCACTGGTCGGCGCGGATTGCAATAAACGTGGCTCTGGCACGACCCGTGCTGGTGACCGATCGGTGAACGCGTCCATCTTTCGGTAATTTGCGTCGATGGTGGTTCGGCCCGTGACAACATCGAGATTTAAGCTAGCGTCAGCAAGTAATTCGTTGTCGGTCCACCGCTCACGGATTAGAATTAAGACACAGTTAGCGCTTCGCTCCAGCCGAATTCCGCACAATTCCAGCAGGCTGCGTCCGGGCCGTCAGGCGGTGTCATGATGGTTGCACAGATAGCCAATGGGTTTCCGGCGGGCATTCCTAGCGGCGGTGGCCAAAGCGGAGATTCGCGTTTAGTGGTGCTGTCCAATCGGGCTCCGGTGCGGGTTATCGCTGAGGACGGAATGCAGCGCATCGAGCCGACCGTGGGGGGGGTGGGTGCGACCTTCATGCGGCTGCTGGAGCGGCGTGGAGGCTTGTGGATCGCTTGGGCGGGCAGCAACAAGACACCCGCGCCGCTGATGCTGCCGGCGGACGATCCGCGCTTCACCATGATGTTTCCCGCCTTGGGCGAGCGCGAAATCAGCAACTACTACTACGGGATGTGCAACTGCGGACTATGGCCGCTGATGCATCTAATGACCCAGAACTGTCGCTTCCGGGCTAGTTACTGGGGCAGCTACCGTCATGTCAACAGCCTTTTTGCCCAACTCGCCAGCACCCAGTGCCGGCCTTCCGATCAGGTCTGGATTCAGGATTTTCACCTCGCTCTGGTCCCCGCGTTGCTGCGTCAGCGTCGCCCCGAGTTACCAATTGGTTTGTTCTGGCACGTACCCTTTCCGCCCGAGACTATTTTTCGCATTTTCCCCTGGCGGCGCGAGTTGTTGGAGGGGATGCTCGGGGCCGATTTGATTGGGTTTCACATCGACGCCTACGCCGACCATTTTCTGGACTGCTGCGAAACTATCGCCGGCCTGGAGGTCGATCGGCGCAAGCGCGAGATAAGCTACCAAGGGCGCCGGATTCAGGTGGGGGCATTCCCTCTGGGGGTTCCCGCCGACCATTTTGCCACCCTCGCCACCAGCCCTAAAGTCCAGGCCCGTGCGGCCCAGATTCGGGCCGGATTGGGCACCCCCTATATCATTCTGGGCGTCGATCGGCTGGATTATACCAAGGGTCTGCTGGAGCGCATGCGCGCTTTCGAGCGTTTTTTGGAAATCTGCCCCGAATATCGCCGCCGCGTAGCCTTTGTCCAGATAGCGGTGCCCTCGCGCACCCGAATGGACGAATATGTCGAGCTCAAGCGCCAACTCGATGAGGCTATTGGGCGCACGTTGGGACGCTTCTCCACTGAAGGCTGGGTGCCCATTCGCTATTATTACGATCAATTCGAGATCGAGGAACTGACCGCCTTTTACAGCGCCGCTGATATCGCGCTAGTCACACCTCTACGAGATGGGATGAATCTGGTGGCCAAGGAATATGTGGCGACCAGAGTCGCGGAGGACGGCATGCTGGTGCTCAGTGAATTTGCCGGCGCGGCCCAGGAGCTGCGCGAGGCCCTGGTGGTTAATCCCTACGACGCCGAGGCGATTGCGGCCGCTTTGCGCCAGGGCCTGGGGATGGAGCCACGCGAGCAGCGGACGCGCATGCGGGCGCTTAGAGCGCGCGTATCAGCCAACGATCTCGACAGTTGGGCGCAAGGTTTCCTAAAGCTGTTGGCAGCGGCGCGACCCGCGTCAGACCGCTATGCCGCCGCCAACTAGTCTGCCCCGCCCACTTCCACCAGGCCTGCTGTTTGAACGCGCCGCTGGGCGTCACCTCCTAATTTGTCTGGATTATGATGGTACTCTGTCCCAAATTACCCCTGCCCTCAATCAGGCCTATCCGGTCGCGGGTGCACGCGAGGTAATCGAACGCCTGGTCGCCCGACCCCGGTGGTGCCAGATCGCGATTGTGAGCGGTCGCGACATCGATGTAGTGCGCACGCTGCTAGGCGTCAGCTCAGGATTGTACTTCGCGGGCAGTCACGGTCTGGAACTGATGGGACCCGACGGCCGAAGCCGCTTAGCTCCCAATCTCGCTCACGCCATCCCGGCGCTCGCCGAGCTGCGAAGTTGGCTGGCCGACCATGTTCCGGCCGGTCGCGGATTTGTTATCGAGCAGAAAAAATGGTCGGTGGCTCTTCACTATCGTTTGGCGCCAGCTCCGCTGGCCGAAGCGCTATGCACGGATCTGCGGGCCAAGATTGCCAGCCTGTCGCCGCCTTTACGCTTAAGTGAGGGCAAGATGGTACTCGAAGCGTTGCCTGCGGGAGCCGATAAGGGACAGGCGGTCCGGGCACTGCTTGCGCAGGTGCCCGACCAACCGCTGCCGATTTACTGTGGTGATGACCTGACGGATGAAGCGCCGTTCGAGTTGCTGCGCGAGCAAGGCATAACCGTCCTGGTCGGCAGCCCACAAAGGCCGAGTTGGGCACAGTATCGGGTGGCCGATCCGGAGGAACTGGTGAGCCGGTTGCGGGAGCTAGCGCAAGCGTTGGACACCTAAAAATCCTTGCGATTCATTATGTTTTGGTTAGATGTTTTGATGATTGACTTGCGCTTCAGGCCGTTGGACAATTAATTTTATGGCGCGAATTACGGTGGAAGATTGTCTCCAATCCGTTCCCAACCGCTTCGAGCTGGTCCTGGTTGCCGCTCAGCGAGCTAAACAGTTGCTTAAGGGCGCGCGCCCGTTGGTCGAATCGGACAATAAGGAACTGGTCACCGCCCTGCGCGAAATCGCCGCGCAGAAGGTGTTAGCTGAAAAGCCCTCGCGTTAAACCCATGGTATATCGGCCCCGGGCCCCCAGCCCGAGGCGATGCGGGTGGTATTGTACAGGGGAATCTGCGTGCCGAAGAAAAGGCTCGCGCGGCGGGTCGATGCTGCCGCCAAGGGGCGGGCGAAAATACATTCCAAACCCGAGATTGAGCTGACCGGCCAGGCCCAGGTCCTCGATGAAGAGGAGCTCGGGCCCGACTACGCTCCCGAACTCACGGTCGCGCAACCCCACGATGACGTGCTGCTGGAGGACGAAGAGCCAGGAGCGGAACCGCCATCAGCCGGTGGCGAGCTGGTGGTGTATGACCCGCTCAGTCGCTACTTGGCCGAAATTCGTCGCTTTCCCCTCTTGAGCCGCGAAGAAGAGGCCGAAATTGCCCGCCGTTATAACGCCACCCACGACCCTCAGGACGCATTGCGCCTGGTTACCGCCAATCTGCGCCTAGTGGTTAAGATCGCGCACGAGTTCGTGCGCGCCTCGCGTCTGCTGCTCGATCTGATCCAAGAGGGCAACGTCGGCCTGATGGAGGCGGTCAAGAGCTTCGATCCGTACCGGGGGATTCGCTTCCCGTCTTACGCGGTGTGGTGGGTTCGCGCTTATATCATCCGATATCTGATGAACAATTGGCGGCTGGTCAAGATTGGGACTACCCAGGCCCAACGCAAGTTGTTCTTCAACCTACGCAAGGAGAGCGCACGCCTGGAGGCCGAAGGTTTTGTACCGCAACCTCGCTTGCTTGCCCAACGTATCGGGGTGAAGGAGGGCGAGGTGCGCGAGATGCAGGAGCGAATGGGGTCCAGTGAGATGTCGCTGGAGCAGCCTACCGGTAGTGACGAAGATACCCGTTTACTCGACGTCCTGCCCGATACGGCGCGCAATCCCGAGGAAGCCACCGCCCATGCTGAATGGCAGGAGTTTGCCCGCGATAAGGTGGCTCAGTTTGCTGCAACCCTGCGCGACAAAGAGTTGGAAATCTTCAACCTTCGCCTGCTTGCCGAGCAACCCCTGACCCTTCAGGAGATCGGCGCGCGCTTCGGCATCAGCCGGGAGCGGGTGCGTCAAATCGAAACCAGACTCAAACAGCGCTTGAAAGATTTTATCAAGACCCAGGCTGCCGACATCGAGCAGGCTGGAGTCTGACGCAAATCGGAACAGGACGCGAGTCGGGCGCGAGATCGACAAGATCTTGCCCAAGTGGCGGCACGATTGCGATAATGTGCGTCAAGGGGCGGTGGTCGGGTGACACAAGAACGGACTTGCGCATTAGTCGTAATTGGCAACGAGATCCTCTCGGGCAAGGTCCGTGACAGCAACGCCTATTTTGCTGCGCGCGAGTTGCGCGCCTTAGGTGCCAGCTTGAGTCGAATCGCGGTGGTGGCCGACGAAGTGGACGCCATCGCCCAGGAAGTTGCCGCCTGCGCTCGGCTCTTTGATGTGGTACTGACTTCGGGTGGCGTAGGTCCTACCCCTGACGACGTGACGATGGCGGGCGTAGCGCGGGCCTTTGGCCGTCGCCTGGAACGTCATCCGGAGCTGGAAGAGCGCATTCGCCGGCGTGCCCATGGATCGCCCCTGCCCGCCAGTCTCAGGATGGCCGAGGTGCCACAAGGCGCAATACTCAATGCCGGTGGCGAAATTGGCTTTCCCACCGTTCAGGTCGAGAATGTCTTTATTTTGCCGGGAGTACCGCAACTTTTTGAGGCCAAGCTGCGCGCACTGAGCCCGCGCTTGGCCGCCGCCCCCTATTTCTGTCGGACAATCTACCTCGCTGTGAGTGAAAGTCTGATCGCGCCTCACCTCGACGACTGCCTGCGGCGCTTTCCAGCCCTGATGTTGGGTTCGTATCCGACCATGGGCGACGATGCACCCTATCGGGTGAAACTGACGCTGGAATCCAAGGATCAGGCGATGATGGCGGCGGCCTTTGACTACCTGGTCGAGCTGCTGCCGGCCGCGGCGATAATCAGAACCGAGTGACCTTAGAGCAGTTGTTGTTATAGCGGTGGAGGATAGAACAATGGCAAGTGGCAAATGGCGGATGGGTGCGGTGGTGGCGCTCAGCCTAACGCTGGTGGCACCGTGGTGCCAGGCCCAAAGTAATGGAACTCCGACCGAGGCTAGCAGTGCGCAAGTACCTCAGCCGGCCAACGGCGGCGTAGATTGGAAAGGCGTGGGAATTGGCGCCGCCACCTTGCTGGCCAATGTAGGCTACATCCCGGCCAAGGCGGTCTATGCCATCCTGGGCGGTTTGGGGGGCGGAGCCGGTTATGCTCTCACCGGCGGCAACACCCAGACCGCTGATACGATTTGGCGCAGTGCCTTGGGCGGCGATTACGTTTTGACTCCCGCCATGATCAGCGGCCAAACCCCGATTCACTTCAGCGGCCCCACCATGACTCCGCCCGACCCCAATGCTGTCGCCGCGAGCCCCCCGGCATCCTCGGCCGGCGCCGCTCCTGCCGGTGTTGCGGCCACGCCGCCAGCCTCCCAGGCCCTCAACAGCGCCCCCAGTCCCTCGCTCAGCGGGCTGGGTTCCACCCATATCACCACCGTGCCGGGTGATGCCGGCGCGGGGCCAGTGCACTGAGATGAAAAACGGGCAATTCTTTTGGCGCTCGACTTGAACTACCTGTCGGCAAGCGCGCAAGTTTGTGCGCTCCGAGTTGGGAGTGGAGTTGGCCGAGCGCGATTACGCCAAGACCGCGCTGACTATCGACGAATTGCGTGCCTTGTTCGCCGGTCATGACCCGCGCCTATACCTCAATCCCAAAAGCCCGGCCTATAAGGCTGCCGGTTTGGCCGAACGCACGCTGACTCCCGAGCAGGCGCTCGAATTGATGGCGCGCGATCCGCAACTCATCAAGCGCCCGCTGACCCGCGTGGGCAAGCACCTAGTCGCGGGTTTCGATCGCGAAGGGCTACGAAAGGCGCTGACCTAGTGGGGTAGCCACCAACCGCCTTGCGCCAGACATGGGCCCCTCGATAAAGTCGGCCGGTGTATGCTCTCACGGCCGTGCCGCGAGAGTTATGCGGTTGGATTAAGTAGGTTCAGGTTCGTCGCTATCAGGCGGCGGCTGCGAGGAGTCTTCAGTTGGTCACCATATACCGCGCTGAGGTAATTGGTTCGTTGATTCGCCCCGCATATCTCAACCAGGCGCGCGCCGCGCTGCGCGCGGGCTCGATGACGGAGCAGGAGTTCAAGCAGCTCGAAGACCGCGCGGTTGATCAGGCGCTTGCATTGCAGGAGGCCGCGGGGGTTGACGTCGTAACCGATGGCGAGATGAGGCGCGCGGTTTTCTACGCCCTCGGCTCAGGTGCGGCCCAGCCCGATCCCAAGGCGGCCCAACGCACTCTGCATTGGCGGCGTCAAGTCAATGGCATACGCCAGGAGCAGGAAACGATCTCGTGGGTGACGCCGATTACCAGCAAGCTAGTTTTCAACGGCTCGCGCGCAGTCGAGGAATTTAGCTACGCGCGCGCGCGCACTTCCAAGCCGCTCAAGATTGCCATTCCGGCGCCCACCGCGTTTTTGACGCGCTGGTCGCCCGAGCACTCGGCGGCCGTCTATCCCGATCCGGTCGAGTTGCTAGCGGACGCTACCGTGATGTTGCGCGAAGAAGTGCGTGCGTTGGCCGCCGTAGGTTGCAACTACGTTCAGATTGACGCTCCCGAATTGTGCGCACTTAACGACGAATGGCGCAGCAACTACGCCCTGGAACAGCATCCCAAGATGCGGGACTGGATGCGCAAGGAAGGGGTCGAGGCGCTCGACGCGTTGGCCACCGTCCCCGGCGTGACCTTTGGCTTGCACATGTGCCGTAGCAATCACAAGGGTTTCTGGATGAGCGAAGCGCCCTGGGAAAAGTTGGCCCGGGAGATTTTTCCGCGCACTCGCAACTACGACCTCTTTCTGCTGGAGTACGATGACTGGCGTGCCGGCTCCTTCGAGCCGCTACGCGAAATTGCGCCCGACAAGGTCGCGGTCCTGGGTTTACTATCTACCAAACGAGCGGCGCTGGAACCGAGCTCCGAAGTGATTGCTCGCATCGAACAGGCCGCGCGCTATTTTCCGCTTGAGCGGCTGGCTCTTTCCACTCAATGTGGTTTTTCGCCCGCAGCCGACGGTAGCGTTATGACTCAGGACGAAGAGTTGGCCAAACTCCGTCTGGTCGCCGAGATCGCTCGTCAAGTCTGGCGCTAACGCCTGAAATCAATCAAAGCCGGATCTTTTTCGAAAATGTCCGCGGTCCCAGCCGGCTCCCTGCCAACCGGGCCTCACTCCCTTGGATTAGATGACGACTCGCTCGACTCGTCATGATTGTCGAAGGAGTAAGCTTTTCGTTGACGGCGCCGCGTGCCCGCGGCTCACTGAAAATAAGTCTCCATGAATGAACTGGCGCTCACGCAGAGCTTGTGGTTGCGGCGCTCCGGGAGTTGGGCAGGGCTCGACTCTTGCCCGTGTGCCGGTACACCGCCCATGCCATGAGGGCGCCAGGCACAGACAAAATGCCCTTGTTGGTCGGACGGTTGCAGACCTGAAAGCGAACCTTTCCATTGCGGCGATCGAAGACGATCAGGCCCCCTTGCGCGACGCGCGGCGAATTCGCGATGTAGGCGCGCTATATCGAGATGCGTTCGATGTCGAGCAGGCCGGGTTTTCAAGCCAGCCGTGAGATACCGGATAGTTCCCGAGCGCTCGCGCCTGTGGGCGTGGGCACGCTCCAGCTTGCATCTGATCGAGGTCGAAACCGGCGCGATCCACGGCGTGATCGATGCTCAGATGACCAAGGAGGGTTTGGATCTGAGCTTCCCCACGCGCAGCGAAATCGAGGTGCCCAGCCAAGCCTTGAAAACCGGCAACTTCCTTTACGACCGCGAACTGGCGCGCCAGCTCGAAGTGACCCGCTATCCCACCGTGCGTGGAGTGCTGACGAGGGTGAGCGGCCTGGGCGGGTTACGTTATCAGGTCCGCGCGCGGTTGTTTCTGCACGGAGTTGAGCGCGAGTTGGAGGCGGCGGCCACGCTGTCCCAAGCACACGACCAAAGCTTGCTGCTGGAGGGCGAGCAAACCATCGACATGCGTGATTTTGCGCTCAACCCGCCGCGGTTCCTGATGCTGAAGGTCTATCCCCAAGTGCGGGTGAGAATGCGAATATGGCGCGTCCCGAGGGCTGAAGTTGTTTTGACCCCACATCGCGCTCACGGTGCCGAGGGGCGGTTCGAAACCACCACTATCGCCATCGCCGAATGGGTTGGCACACCGCTTGGCAATAGAGGCAAGTTTCCGTCAGTCGGCGGCGCGGCGCCGCCGACTGGCCCAGCGTAGCGTCTCGCTTCAGTCGCGATCCCAGTCATGTCCGCCCCAGCCATGTCCGCCCCAACCCCAGCCTGGTCCACCCCAACCCGGTCTACCCCAACCCCAACCCGGTCGTCCCCATCCGCCATAGTGGTAGGCGTACGGGGCCGGGCCCGGATAGTACCCGGGGCCGGCAAAACAACCGCTCAGCCCGATAATCGTTCCGCTCAAGAGCAGTGCCAATGCAATTCTAGTTATTCGCGATTTTTTCATTGCCTTGCCTCCGCGGTGCCCTTGCCAGCAAGAGCTGCGCACGGTCGGGGATTCCAGCGGCCGGGTTTCTACCTTTGTCACACCCTTTCAGACGTCGGTGGTTGGCGAACTGTTTACCCCTTCGACAATCTGCTCGGGTCCGTCAAGCTCCCGAAATTGTCGCGGAATTACGCGGAAAAAAGGCGTCTTGAAAGTTTGATACTTCGATCAAATTTATGCTAAGCAGATCAATCTCGGGTCAATTCTGTTCCCTTGGGGGTGAACAGGAGCGATGTCATTGCAGAAGCTTGCGCGATTGCTGCTGGGTCTAAGCTTGGTCAGCGTGCCGCTCGTTGCCAACGGCTGGAACCAAGCTGACGCCGTACTCACGCCCATCTCGGTGGCGGTAGCCACGGCCAGCAATTGTGCCTGGGGTAGCGATTTCGACCGCGGTCGGCCGCAAACCGAGTTGGCTTCAATGCCGGTTCAGCCGTTACCTGCGGACGCCACCCTGGACCATCGCGTCGTGAACAGGCCACGCGCGGAGGCCGAGTTATACCGCAATCCCGCCGACCTGCCGCGACTGGCACGCAAAATCGCGCCGCCCGGATCCGCCGACCTTCCGTTCTGTTAGTTTCGCCGCGCCCTTCTTCGAGCGGACTTTTACGCCATTTTTGGGGGACATACTTTCCTTTCGGGGGATTGAAAATGAGTAACCGATTCACGTTTATTTTTATTCTGGGGCTAGCCTCCCTGGGTCTGGTTAGCGCCGCGCAGGCGGATCCGTATGGCACCGTACCGGTGGGGACGGTCATCACCAAGGCCAACTGCCAGAAGTACCTGGACCATTTCGACGTCGGTTGGCAGCA